>NZ_BAAANT010000007.1:0-228001 GCF_039529945.1 Kitasatospora kazusensis
CATACCTCACAGCACATGACTACCGGGACCGACCCCCCGCAGGCAGGTGAATGCCCCTGCTTCACCCATCCGAGCGACATCACGGATTCAACTTCAGCAGCACTTCAGATCCTTCCCAGTGAAGGAATGGCCGCAGTCGGCACACTGCCGCTCAACTGCCTGACAGGTGCTGCACTTCAGCATGTCGCTAACGATCTCCCGGCCACACTCTTCGCAGTTCCGCTTGATCTTCCGACACGGTTTGCACTTCCTATTGGTGCCCTTGAACTTTTCACCGCAGTTGTCGCACGTGCGCTGCCTGCTGGAAGCACACGATCCGCAAACGCGCCCGTGTCCGTGAAACGACCGGGGGCAGTGCTTGCAGGTACGCCAGTCAGCGCGACACGGCGAGCACTTGAGGCTGGTCCCACGAAACTTGCGCCCGCATGCGCATACGCGATCTTGGACCGCCACGAGTCGGCACCCTTCCCCAGGACCCACCACGCGAAGGGTGGGATTTCTGCGGCCGACTGTAGAGGGCATCTCTGACAAAGCGACTCTGACGAGTGATCACGTGATCTGCGCTAGGCACAAATGCCAGTTCCCTTGACGTCGCTCAAGAGGGTATCTTCGCAGCTCAGCATTCATGCGGGGACTGTTAAGAAAGTGGCATTGGGCCTAGTCCGTACCCCACCGGGAATGGCCGAAGGAGATCCAGTTGCCGAGCGGCCCGGAGGCGCTGCCCAGTTCCAGCCGGCCGTCGGGGTAGACGAAGAGGTTGACCTTCGCCGCCGTATCGCAGGCCACCAGCAGCACCTCACCAGCCTTGGGCCGGCAGTTCGCGGCCGGGATGGTCCCGATCCGGCCGTTGCCCTGGCCGGCTGGGATCGCGATGATGCCGCGCAGCTGGCAGGTGCCGTCCGGCATCCGGCGCAGCTGTGCGGGCCGCCACCCGCCGAAGTTGCTGATGCCGCTGGCGAGCTGGACGGGCTGCCATGCCTCGACGGCGAGTTCGCGGTCGTTGAAGGTGTAGGTCGTCGCGGCGCTTCCGGCGGCGGGGAAGGCGGTGACGATGACGCTGCGGCCGGTCCCGCCGATGTAGAGGTTCGGGGAGTTCTTGTCGCCTGTTCCCAGCTCGATGTGGCCGAGTTCGGTGGCGGTCACGGAGGAGTTCAGGTCGAGGTAGGCACGGCCGTACCCGTAGTGGGGGGCCTGTTGGCTGAGGCGCCCGGCAATCGGGTCGGCGTAGACCGTCCCCGGGGACTTCTCCCCCGCGATCCCCGTATAGAGCAGCACGGCCGGCATCGTGGTGCCCGGGATCCAGCTGATGTCGGGGTTGATGACGACGCGGGCGCCGGTGGTGCCGGTCTGGACGGTGCCGCCGGTGATGGTCGCGCCTTTGATGGTCTTGCCGTCGATGGCGTCGGCGGACAGGGTGGTGGCGGTGACGGCGCCGGCGGCGAGCTGTCCGGCGGCGATGGTGTTCGCGGCGATCTTGTCGGCGGTGATGCTGAGGGCCTTGATCTCGCGGCCGGTGATGGCGTCAGCGGCGATCTTCCCGGCGGCGACGGCCCCGGCGGCGAGCTGCCCGGCGGTCACGGAGCCTGCGGCCAGGGCCGGGGTGGTGACTGCTCCGACGGCGAGTTTGGCGGCGGTGACGGCGGCGGCGGCGAGTTGGAGTTCGCCGATGACGCCGGCCAGGACCTCGTCGGCGACGACCTTCGCCGGGGCTGCGGTGGTCTCGGCGGAGGCGGGTGAGGCGGTGCCGGAGGTGGAGCGGGTGACCAGGAGCGCCCACACTGCCGCTCGGGCGGGGATGACCGCTGTGCCGCCTTGCGGGGTTTCGATGGTGGTGACCAGGGTGGCGGCGCTGGGGGTGAAGCCGGTCGCGGGTGCGGCGTGGACCTCGACGCGGGCGAAGTCCAGGGGGCATGGCTGTCCGCCGGTGAACGTCCCGTCCCAGCCGACCCGGACCCCGCCGAGGACCGGGGCGGCGTTGGGGCGTGAAGGCGTGGGCGGGACGGGGCCGTTGACGACGGTCACCGCGGTGGTGCCGTCGGGCTGCTGGCCGATCAGCGCCCGTAGTCTGCCGTCGGCGGTGACGGCGAGTGCGCCGTCGTCCACGCTGGACTGCGCCAGTCCGGAGGAGCGGTCCGCCTCGCGCGTGGCGCGCTCCAAGTCCGTTAGGCGGCTGACGAGTTGGTTGATCGGGTCGGGCACGGTTCAGCCTCCGGTGGAGTAGGGGCGGGACAGGCGCAGCGTCGCTTTCTCTTGTCCGCCTTGGGGGTTGGGGTGCAGGGTCCAGGCGGTGATGCGGCACCAGTTGTCGAAGTCGGTCCACTGGTCGTGGACGGTGACGCGGATGTCGTCGCCGATGGCCCAGGAGCCGATGGGGGCAGCGGGGTGGTCGGTAACGGTGATTTCGGTGATGTCGCCGAGGCGTTGGCGGCGGGTGCGTTCGGTGCGGGTGCGGGCGGCGAGGCGGTCGGTGCTCTTCTCGGCGGGTGCGTCGAGCACGCTCTCCAGCCGGAGCCGGTTGTTGCGTGCGGCGTCGACAGTGCGGACCTTGGCGCTGCCTTCGCCGGCGCCGAGGCCGATGACGACCTGGGCGTACTGGTCGCCGTCGAACAGGACCGGGACCGCCGCGGTGATGTTGACGCCGGTGGTGAAGGTGAGGTCGGTGCGGCGGGTGCCCAGGCGCGGCCAGCCGACGACGACGGTGCGCTGCGGGCGCCGGCCGCTCCAGGTGACGCGTTCGGTCCATTCGGGGCCCTGGTCGAGTGCGGTCATGTCCCGGACGATGGTGGCCAGTTCGGGGGCTTCCCATGGCTTGGTGGTGTAGGGCTGCTCCTTGGTACCGACCGTGATCCCGGCGGGGGTGGTGTCGACGTGGACGCCGAGGTCGCCGTCGGGGACGGACTGGCAGTACTCCCAGACGTCGCGGATCACCGCGCAGGGGTCGGCTGCGGTGTAGGGGCCGCGTCCGGCGAGGTTGCCGTGCAGGTCGTGGCGGCGGGTGAGGTAAGAGGAGAACCCGGCGCCCTCGATCGGGTAGCGGCCGCCGACGGGCTCGGCGCGCCACACCAGGCCGCCCCACAGCAGCTGGTCGTCGCGTTCGGCGAACAGCAGCGTGTTACCCGCGTCCGCGAAGGCAGGGAGCACGTCGGCCAGGCGCGGTTCCAGGGTGCCGGTGAAGGATCCGGGGCCGTTGAGCTCCGGGCCGAAGGCGACGTCGCCGACGGGCAGGTTCCAGGTGAGGATGTCGCCGGTCAGGGCGTGCTGGGTGAGGTAGCGGTAGGCGGCCACGTCAGTAGACGCCTTCGAGGAACTCGGTGTCGAAGATCAGGGCGGTGGAGGAGTTGACCTCCGCGCCGCCCTTGGCCCACCAGTTGTACCGGCCGCCCTGAAGACGCAGCTGCTGGCGGGTCCCGCGCATCGGTGCCGTGATGCGCGGGGTGTCGGAGGCGAGGACGTTGACGTTGGAGTAGGCGGTGATGGTGTCGGTGTCGACCTGGAACTCGGCTCCCGGCGCGCCGGCCCAGTTGTTGCGGAAGCCGATGAACGTCTCGCCGTAGACCCGCAGGCCGGCGAGCGTGGTCACGAAGTTCGCGGACACCGCCCACGCTGGGACGTCCACGTTGACCACGCCGTTGGGTGGCCAGTTGGGCTGCCACACCCCGGCGTCGGCGGGGAACACGCTGGGGGTGAAGCCGTTGATGATCTGGAGCTTGCGCTCGCGCCGGGGGTTGGCGATCTGCCGCAGGTCCGTGATCATCGCGTCGGTGACGGTCGCGCAGTTCGGCGGCAGGGTGATCCGGGCCAGCGGGATCGCGGTCATCCCTGTCGGTGGCGTACTGGTGGTGGCGGGGACGTTGGGGATGACGTGGAAGTAGCCGATCTGGTCGGTTGCCGGGTTGCGGCCGCCCTCGTACTCGGGGTCCTCGACGCGCAGGCACAGCAGGTCGCTGCGGCCCGTTCCGGCGGTGGGTGCGATCGGCACGGAGGCGTCGCCCACGTTGTACTGGGTGTAGGCGCCCTGCCCGAAGGTGGCGCCGCGCACCACGGCGGACCCGTCGCCGACCCGCACGCCGGCGCCCGGCGTCGCGGTCGAGCTGACCTTCAGGTCGTTGCCTTCGGTCACGCCCTGGGAGCCGCGGGCAAGGTCGCGGACCATCATGCGGAACGCGCGCGCGGGGTGGGTGCCGCCGTGGACCATCATCGGGGGCTGGATGAGCGTCATGCCGTTGTCCTCACAGGCTGGTGAAGGCGTCGCGCCAGGTGACGGCGAGACGCGCGGTGTTGGTGTAGTCCGTGGCGGTCCACCGCAGCTCCGAGCGGCCGGGCGGGACCTGGAAGCGGTCCAGCCGGGACGCCGCGCTCAGGGCGCCGGCGGCGTTGCCGGTGCCGTTGCGCAGCACAGTGCGGGTGCCGGGACGGGTCTCGATCTGCACGTACTCGCCGTCGCTGAGGGCCAGTGACAGTTCCAGGACCTGGCCGGTCTCCACGATCCACAGCCGGGGGTTGGTGACCGGGCCGGTGATCCGCAGCGACGGCCACGCCGGGCTGTCCCCGGTGCTGACCAGCCAGCCGGGGCGGGTCGCCGGGTTGGCGACGCCGGTGGTGACGGGCGCGGTGATCGGCGCGGTGAACCCTTCCCGGGTGTTGGAGACGTCCAGGGACAGCGTGACGCCGGAGGTGGTGTCGGACTGCCACAGCGGATCCGCTGCCGTGAACTCGATCTCGACCGGGATCCAGCCGTGCACGGCCCGGGCGACACTCGCCGGGTCGACCCGGCGGACCCTGCCGTACAGACGGCGGGCCGGCTGCCCGGGGCGCTTGGCGCGCAGCACCACCAGAGCGCCGGGGCGGCGGCGGATCTCGGGGGCGGCGCCGGCCCTGGCCAGTTCCGCGAGGCGGTCCAGGACCGCGCCCGGGTCACCGGCCTGCCGGATGCCCGCGATGATCCGCACCAGCCGGGGCCCGTACAGGTCCACCCCGGCGAACGCCCCGTCCTCGCCGGGGATCTCGGCGTCCTCGGTGCGCAGCGGCGCGGTTCCCAGGCCCTGGATGTCCTCGATCAGGACGTCCGTGCCGGTGCCGATGACCGTCCCGGCGAGGTCGAGCTGCCAGTTCTCCAGGTCGGCCATCAGGCGTGCCCTCCCCGTTGGACGGAGCGCAGGCGGCGCATCACCGCTTCGGCGACCGCCTCCCCCGTGGTGCTGTTGTTGCCGGTGACGGTGATCGGCATCGACCCGACGAGCGGCCCGGTGCGGCCTTCGCGGACGACCACGACGGTGGGTGCGCCCGGGTGGGCGGGGACGAGCTTGAGGGTGCTGCGGGCCGGGGCGAGCGGGCGGGGCGCCGTGCTGGTCCGGCCGAGGACCGCGCCGTCCGCCAGGTGCTGGAGCTTGCCGTAGACGACGTGGCCGCCGAAGCGGCGGGCGGTCTCTTCGAGGATGGCCTTGGAGCGGGGGCGCTTGGAGGCGGCGAGCGGGATGTACGCCTCGCCGTGGGTCTCGGGTTCCGCCCACACCCGCCAGGCGCCGGCCGGGGCGATCTGCGCGACGTGCTGCTCCCGGCCGCCGGTCAGCGCGCCGTCGGCGAAGAACGTGAGGACGGAGCCGTCTGCCTGGCGTTGCATCTCCTCACGGACCCGCTCGCCCTGGCGGCTGAACATCACCGGGATGGTCACGGAGTCCGGGGCGTTCACGGAGACGTTGATGGTCTTGGAGCCGGGGATGGCCCGCACGGACGCGCCGATGCTGTCCAGGGCGGCCTGGACCTTGCCCAGGTCGCCGGACAGCAGCGCCTGGGTGAGGGCCTGCGCGGCGGCGGCGCCTTTGTCCTTGCTGACCTGCGCGATCAGGGTGAGCATCGCCGACCACTGGTCGTTGGCGCTGGTGCCGGCCTGCTTGAACGCCCCGACGACCGCGCTGAGGTCGGGTGGGTTGATCGGCTGTTTGCTGCCCCAGATCGTCTGGAGGGTCGTCATCGCGCCCTCGATGTCCCCGGCGAGCAGGGAGCGGGCGAACCCCTGGGCGGCGTCGGTGCCCTTGGCCTGCGCGACCTGCGTCACCAGGTCCAGCCCGGTGGCCATCTCCGCCTTGGACGCGGCGGCGCCAGCCTGGACGGCCTTGGTCATGTCGGTGACGGCCATCTGCTGGAGGATCTTCCCGAACGCGGCGACGTCGTTGGTCTGGGCGGCCGTCGCCCACGCGCGGGCGGTGGCCTGCCCGTACCGGGCGGCGATCGCGGGCAGCTGCTCCAGCCCGGCCTGGAACGTGTTCTGGCTGCGGGCGGCGTCCTCCACCACGATCGACTGGAGCTCGTCGGCGACCTTCGTCTTGCCGTCCTTGAGCTGGCGCACCAGCTCGTCGAGCATCGGCGCCGCCGACACCCCGAGCTCCGCGAAGTGCCCGGTCAGGTCGGAGTACCCGGCGAGCGCGAGCTCGGACAGGTTCGCCTGGAAGTCCCGCTGCGCCTTCAGCTGGCGGCGCAGCTCGGCGAGGTAGTCGTCCAGCCCGGCGCGGGTGGCGTCGACCAGGCCGTTCAGCTGCTCGGCAGCTCCGGTCTTCCCGGCCTTGAGGTTGGCCACCAGGTCGTGGGCCATGCCGGCCGAGGCGTCCCCGAGCGAGCGCAGGTGGTCGGCGAGCGGCGCGTAGCCGCGCGTGGTGAGCTCGTCCAGGTCGCTCTGGAAGGACCTGGACGCCTTGGACTGCTCGGCGAGCTTGTCGATGTACCCGGAGATGCTGGTCTTCGTCAGGTCGATCTGCTGGGCGCCGGTGCGGCTGCTCGCCGCGGCCCGGTCCTGCGCCGCCTTCCACGCCTCGGTGGGCTGGACGATGTCGCCGACCGCCTTGGCCAACGCCTTCATGCTCTCGGCGTACTTGGGGGCGCCGTCCTTGTCGGTGGGCAGCAGCTGTTCCAGCGACCACGGGCCGCCCGCGCCCCGGACGGCGCCGTCGACCTTCGCCTTCACGATGTTCATGGCGTCGGCGTACTCGGCGGCGGCCTTCACCGCGTCCGACCACGACTTGGAGCGGTCCTGGAGGACCTTCTTGGCCTGGTCGAAGCCGGTGTCGTAGGCCCCCAGGCTCGGATCCCACGACTTGGCCTTGCCGAGGTCGAGCTTGTCGTTCAGCGCGGCCAGCTTGGCGCCGCCGTTGACCAGCCCGTCCACGACCTCGTTCAGCTCCAGCCCGGCCGCCTTCAGCTTCTTCATGTCGTCGGAGTTGGCCAGGCTCTCCGCCAGGGCCCGCAGGCCGGCCCCCGTGTCGTGCTCCTCCTTCTCACGGCGCAGCGCGGCGACCAGGTCGTCGGTGACGGCTTTGGCCTTCTGCTTGCTGGCGGAGTAGGCGGCGTAGCCGACCACCCCGATCGCCAGCAGGCCGGTCAATCCCGACACGGCGAGGCTGGTGCCGCGCAGGACGGCGGGCAGGACGGAGCCGCCGGCGGCGGCCTCGGCGGCGGCTGCGCGGAACGCGGTCACCTGGGAGGTGATCTGGGCGAGCCCCGCGCGGCCGATCATGGCGGCGGCGGCCACCGCGATGAGGATCCCGATGGCGCTCTTCACCGGCTCGGGGAGGTCGCCGAACGCCCCGGCGACGATCCCGGCTTCCTGCGCCAGTTCCTGGAGGACCGGCAGCAGGACACGGGCGATGTCCATGCCCACCGCCGACGCCTTGTTCTTGAACAGGTCCCACTGGCCGGACGTGGTGTCCATCTGGATGGCGTAGGCGCGCTGCGTCGCCCCGGCGCGCTCCACCTGAAAGTTGATGGCCTGGTAGGTGTCGGCGTAATTCTTTCCGTCAGCGGCGGCCAGCGCGAGCGCGGCGCGGGTTGCGCGGATGTCCTTGAACAGCACGGCTGTTGCTTCGGCCTGGCCGTGCGTCACGGTCTTGACCTTGTTCATCACTACGAACAGGCCGTCCTGCTGGACGGCGCTGGCCGCCGACTCGTACCCCAGGCCCTTGATGAGGTCCTCAAGGTCCTTGCCCGGCTTCATCATCCGCGTCATCAGCATGTTCAGGGCGGTCGCGGACTCCGCTGCCGGGATGCCCGCCAGGGTGATCGCGGCGAGCGCCGACGACAGGTCCGCGAAGCTCACCCCTGCGGCGGCCGCCATCGGCACCACGTCGCCGAGCTGCTGCGCGAGCTCCTCGAACGAGATGACGCCCTTGTTGACGGTCTGGAACATGATGTCCATGACGTCGGCTGCTGCCGAGGCGGGCAGGCCGTATGCCTTCAGCACGCCGAGCAGGGCCCGCGCGGCGACCTCGGTGGTCGTGAGGCCGGCGGACGCGCCCTGCGCCGCCACCCGCAGGATCGTCATCGCCTCGGCGCCGTCGAACCCGGTCGAGACGATCTGGTACAGGCCCCGCGCCAACTGGCCTGCGGTCTGCGGCAGTTCGGTGGACATGCGGATAAGCTCGTCGGTGAACGCCGCGACGTTGTCGCCGTTGATCTCCTTGGAGATGGTCAGGACGTTGGCCATCTCCCTCTCCAGGGAGATCGACCCGGCGACGCCGGCGGCCAGGACCGCCCCGAGCACCAGGCCGCCCTTCAGGAACCCGGAGATCCGGGCAGCGGTGACGGCCTGAGCGGCGGCGGTGGCCTCGGTCTGCGCGCGGGTGACGGCGGCGGTGGCGGCTACCGCGCGCTGCGCGGCCTGCTCCTCGGCGGCGCCCTGACCGGTACGGGCGCGGCCCGCCGCGAGGGCGGCCGACGCCGCCGATGTGCTGGTCCGCTCGGCGAGCGCGGTGGCCCGGGCGGAGGTCTCCTGGGCGGCAGCGGCCCGGGCTGCCTGGGCGGCCTGGGCCTGCGCCGCGCGGGCGGCCGAGGCGGCGGACGCTTCGGCGGTCCGCTGCGCGGCTGCCGCCCCCGCCCCGGCGGTGGCCTGGGCGCGGGCCGCCATCGTCTGGGCGATCTCCTGCGCGCGGACGGCGCGGGTGGTCGCCTCGACGGCGGCGGCCTGCTCCGCCTGCGCCCGGGCGGCTGCCGACGCCGCGACCGCCTGGGCTCGGCCCGCGCGCTCGGCCGACGCGGTGGCGGCGTTCTGCGCGGCAGCCGAACGCTCGACGGCCGCCTGGACGGCGGCCTGGGAGCGGACGGTCTCCGCCGCTGCTGCGGCCTGGGCCCGCCCGAGTCGCTCGGCCGCCGCTTCGACGCGTTGCAACTCGGCGCGGGTGCCGGATAGTTGCCCGTCGAACGCGCGCAGCTGCTGCGCTCCGCCGCGCAAGCCCGTGGTCAGGCCCGACAGGCCGGCCTGGAGCTGGACGTAGAGGGTGTAGGCGCCGGCCACGCCGGTCACTCCTGTCTGGGCCGCAGCCCGATCTTCACCCCGCGCGCCTCAGGCCCCTGCGGGACCTGCTCCTGCTCCATCTCGACCAGCTCGCAGCCCAGGCAGCGATGCGACTGGGCAACGTAGGCGAACCGGTCGCCGCCCTGCTGCTCGTCCCACTCCGCCGGCCTCGTCCCGCAGCCCTCGCACACCGCCCGCGTGAACGCGAGGTGAGCCAAGGCCTTGGCCCGGTCCAGCGCCGTCCACCGGCCCGCCCCAGCGCCCATCAGCTGCGAGTGCGGGATCCGGTAGGCCGCGCACAGCTCCATCTCCGACCGGAACCCCGGGTCGGCTACGAGCCTTTTCCCAAGTCACCCCGCACCGTCTGGTTGGGCAGCAGAGCGGCGGTGAACAGGACCTTGGCGTCGGGGTCCGACCACTCGTCCAGCAGTGCCTGCGCGTCCGCGACGCTCATCCCCTCCACCTCGGCGCCGGTCCCGTCCCGCTCGACGTGGCACGCCGCGACCAGTGCAGCCGGGAACGTGTCGACGTCGTACTCCATCCCCTTGTCGGCCTGCTCCTCGCTCGGCGCGTGCTCGCGCAGCAGCTGCTCCCAGGCCGGCCGGGGCAGCGCCCGGAACGTCAGGGTGAACGTCGCCTCCGCCAGGGCGTGTTCGGCCGTCGCCAGGAGGGATCGGGCGATGACGACCTGCGGCTGGGACTCCAGCCAGGCGTCCTGCTCCCGCTCCGAGATGCCCGCGACGGCCGCAGCGGTGCGCGCGTCCGAGCGGGCCTTCACCAGGTTCAGTGTCGCTTCCGACACCGTCCGCTTCGCCTGGTCGTCGTCGCAGAAGCTGGCCGGGCGCTCCGCGAGCTTGCGGGCCTTCAGTCGGGCCAGCTTGGCGGCCCAGTGCGCGTCGTCGGCCACCGCTCGGGCGGGTGGCTCCTGTCCGGCCGTCATCAGCCGGCCGCCGGTGCCGGGACGGCCGCGTCCAGGGTCGGGATGTCCGTGACGGCGAAGACCACCTTAAACTTGGCGGGTTCGGTGCCGGTGGAGTAGCTGGCGGCGCGGGAGGCGACGCGGACCGGGAAGGCGTCCAGGCTCTTGCTGGCGGGCACGTCGCCCTTGCGCAGGATGACGACGTACCCGGTGGTGCCCTTGGACAGCAGCGTCTCCACTGTCTCCGACGCCAGGTCCTCGTAGAACGTCAGCGAGCTGGTGGCGGCCTTGTCCTCGCCGGGGATGGAAGACGCGAACGCATTTCCCAGGTCGGGGGTCTCCAGGGGTGTGTTCTCCAGCGCCCAGCCCTCGACGTCGGAGATCAGCCTGGACAGGTCCGTGGCGCCGGGCCCGGTGGTGAGTTCGGCCCGGGTCGGGATGTTGGTGGGCGCCGCGATGGTCTTCAGGAAGTAGATCTTGGTGATGCCGCGGCGCATGAACCGCTGCTGCGTGGATGCCACGCCGACTCTCATTTCCGGGGAACACCGGCACCGGGGATCACAGACCACCGGAGACCCGTCCCCTGACGGCCACCCACTACGAGAGGTGGTCGGGGAGTCAGCCCGTGCCGGCGGCCGGGCGTCCGTGCGGGGGTCTCCACGGTGAGAACATGCTCGGCGGTCAGCTGCCCGGAGTTGTCACATGCAGGGCGAACCGCTCGATGTAACTGTATACGCCGCTCACGACGGTGACCCCGTCGCTCTTGTCCAGCTCCCGGCCGGTGACGACATGTCCGGCCGGTGCGACCGGTGTGGCGAACCCTGCTCCCGGCGCCCGCCCCAGCAGCGCGCCGCGGACCTTGTCCGCCATCCACTCCGCCTGCTCGGCGGTCGTCCCGATGCTCGTCACCTGAACCAGCACCTTCGCGTCCGCGTCCGCGTCGCCGAACGGCGGCCCGTCCGAGACACTGCCGAGCGGGTACAGCACGCAGTACGGCACGGTGTTGCCCGTCGGCTTGTCCGCGGCCACCGGCGCCGTCGCGTAGCCGCAGCTGCGGCCCGTCGCGCCGGACAGCGCCGCCTGCACGGCGAGGGAGACCACGCGTCCCTGCACAGCCACCGCTACTCCCCCTCCCTGTCGTCGCCGTCGTCCGCTTGGAGGCGGGAGGCGGTGAGGTGACCGGCCAGGTCCAGGCTCGCGTACGACACCATCCCCGCCCGGTCCCACGCCGGCATGTCCTGCGGCGACGTCTCCACGAACATCCCGAGCTCCCCGGAGTCTTCGTCGAACACCTCGACCAGCAGCACGGCGCGACTCAGCAGCCCGGCTCCGTGCGAGCGCAGGACACCGGAGAGGGCTTCGTGCAGGTCCTCCACGAACTGGCTCACCGGCTTCCCTCCGCCACCGCGCCGAGGGCGGCCACGAACAGCGGTGTGATCCGTTCGACGGCCGGGCCCACGTGGGGGTACGGCGGCTGGTGGAAGATCCGGCCGAGGATGTCCGGCCCGACGAACCCGAACTCCAGCCGCCTCGACTGGGGCTTGTTCGTCCCGACGACCGCCTCGACACCGTCCGCCCCAACCTGGACCTCGTGGGTCCAGGAGCGCCGGTAGTCACCAGTCGGAGCGTTCGGCCCCGGCCGGCCCGAGGCGTTCGCCTTGACCGCGGTCTCCAGCAGCATCGCGTGATGGCGGACCGCCGCGACGGCGGCAGGCAGCAGCGCGGCGGCCCGTGCCTCCAGCTGGACGGCGATCTGCGCGCCATTGCTGTACGCACCGGCGGCGGGGTGGGCGTTAGGGTGCGGGTTCAGCGGGGACGCCATCACGCGGCCTCGTTCTCGTCCAGAACGGACCAGTTCCCGGCCGCCCACTCCCCCAGCTGGAGGAGCAGTGCACGGGTGAACTCGGACGAACGGCCGTCCATCAGGTCGTGGCGGCCAAGGGCGGCGCGTTCCAGCTCACCCGGGTCGATCGCGGCCAGGAACCGGACGGCGGCCGGCCCCGGATCCGGCGCTTCGCCGATCGCGACCCGGGCCGTCCCCTCCCAGCCCTCCACAGTGGCCGGGTTGAGGAGGAGGAGCAGTTCCGGGAGCTGCCCGGCGCGCTGGTTCAGGGTGTAGGCCGCGACCTGGGAGGAGATGTCCCGGCCGTCGAGCTCCAGGCGGGCAGCCGGGCCCGTCGCGGCGATCCGGACGTGGCTGGTCCGCTCAGGTGTGGTGGGAGTGTCCATGATCCCGACCCTAGAAGCCGTGAAAGACATCCTCCCGAGAGCGCCGGTCACGGCGTGGTGATCTCGTCCAGGCGGGTCACCCGGGCGACTTCCACCGTGCTGGCCTCCGCCGGGTCGAGGACCTGCCAGACCCGGCCGACCGTCCCGGCTGTCGCTGACGCGGCGGCGGCCACCTCCACCCGGTCACCCCGCTGCGCGAGCGGTGCGGCCAGCGGCGTGACCAGGCCGTACCAACTCGACGTGTCATCGAGCCATTTGCCGCCGACCAGGCGCTCAACCGTGCCGAGGCCGTGCGCCGAGAGCACCGCTCCCGGCCCCTCCCACACCAGCACCGCAGGTGCTGGCCCGACGAGCCCGGTCACCACGTCAAGAATCGGGGTGCCGGTCGGCCGGGAGATCCGCACGGTGTCCACCATCACCGTGCTCTCCAGATGCTGACGGACCGCATCCAGGTCCACAGGCGTACTCACGCGCCGCCCCCGGCCGAACCGGTCTTCTCGATGCGCATCCACGTCGTCCTCACGACCTGGAGCGTGCCGGTCTCCCCCGGGTCCAGCGCCCGCCACACCCGCCCGACGGCCGCGCCGTCCCGGCTCTCCACCATGGTCACGAAGTCCCCAAACTCCGCGACCGGCGCCGACAACGGCGTGAAGAGCAGGTAGCGGCCCTCACCGTCGTCCTTGTAAGGCTGGCCTTCCAGCCGCAGGACGATGCCAGGCCCGCTGACGGGCCGGTGCGCGCCAGGCCCGGACCAGACGACGAGATCAGGGCCGGGCTCCAACTGCCCGGTCGCCGGGTCGAGGACCTGCGGGCCCGGCCGGTAGATACGGATCACGTCTTCGAGGAGCTTGCGCTCGACCAGGGCAGTCACACCGTCAAGGCGCAGACCGCTGGCAGGGGTGGGGGTCGTCATGCTCCTGAGCGTAGGAAGAGCGACCGACACCCGACCCTTTCAAGGGCGCTGCTCGGGCAGCGGTCGCAGGGGCTTGGCGTTCCAGGCGAGCGGCACCCGGAAGACGTGGTGCAGGACGTTGATCGACAGCCCGGCGTCGGTGAGGGCATGCAGTGGCATGACTCCGTCGGCGATGCGCCGGATCACCTCGACCTGCCAGCCGTCGGGCAGCCTTGCGAGTCGGCCGACCAGGTCCCGGCTGAGCTCGACCTGGCGCTCCTCGGCGTACCGATGCACCGCCGCGGGTCACCTCACCCGCCACCCAACCCGACGACGGCGACGAACCGCCCCTTTGTGCAGCACCCGTCCGCTGACGTTGCCGTCAGCGTTGCCATCAAGAACGCGAAAAGCCTCGCCAGAAAAGTCTGGCGAGGCTTCTCGCTTTTCTCCTGAATTTCAGCTTCAGCCGGATTCTCGCCAGCGAGTCACAGCACGCTGGCACAGGGCGAGAGCGAAGGACCCAAAATCATCCCCGGGCCTCTCCATGCTCTGACGGTCCGCGACGCCAGGATTCCAAACGAGGACCGGATACTCACCTTCCGAATCCACTTGGGAGGAATCTAGAACGATCAAGCCACCCATTCCGTCAAACATTACAACGATCAGGTCGGATGGCATTCCGTACTGACTGCAAGCATCCAGAGTCTCAGCTACGGAGCCCAACAGCTTCTGCCCCATGGCGGGTGTCTGATACACGCCGAGGAACTCTTCGCCAGCGATATCCCAGGTCCCGAACTCTTCGATCACGCGGCGGTACGAGGGAGGGAACGTGACGCCTAGGTCGTGCTCAGCGGCGGCGATCATCGCTGCGTCGCAGCCATCTGCATGGTTCGCGATGTCGTCGTTGCCGCGAACCAGCTCGACCAGGCGCTCACTGGCCTCGATTGCGCTCATCATTCACCAAATCCTGCCGCTCTGTCTTTCCAGTACTGGGATTTCCAAGCATTGAAGGCATCGCGATCGATTCCGCTGGGGATCTTGGTGCCCGCCTTCCAGTGCAGCTGATTATAGTTCCCGAAGTGCATGGAGTGCGTCACCTCGGCGATCGGCCCGTCCTGCGTCTGGAGCATGTGATGAAGGTTCAGCGGCTTGTCATCCGGGCCCATCGGGGCCAGCCCCTGCTGCATTCTCTTGAGATTGCCTCGACCATACTTATCTGCAGGCGAAAAGTAGTCCGGATTGACCAGATCATCCCGCTGGTAAATACGCTGACCGTTGTAGTCGGTCGGCGACCAGAATTGGCAGTTTGAGTTGTGAACCAGGACCGGCGTGGTCCCCGCCAGCACATAGTACGTGTGGAGCTGGTTGACAGTCAGGTTGTGCATGTCGGCCGCGCCAGGCACAGGCTGCTCGGCAAGGACCACAACGTGGCCGCCAGCAGCAGTTACGAGGGCATGGCCGATCGGGAGCCGGCCAGCGGCGACCCACTCGTGGGTACTGTCATCCCAGAAGGGGTGGTTGTCCGTCGTGTGGATAGTGGCCGTTGAGCCGTCTTCGAGTTTGATCTTGAGGTCAAGGAGGTCAGTATCATGGTTGGTCCAGGTGGCGGTTACTGTGCGCTGGCCCGTGTTCTTGCCGGAGGCTGGATCAGCGGCCTCAACCTGGTCACCCACATGGATTTGACCGATGGCTTTTGAAGATCCGTCACCCATGAGAACTGGCGTATCAGATGAAAAGCTGCAGCCTTCATTGCCGGGGAGGTCGTGGTCAATCGAGGAAGTGCTCGTCACTATCTCGGAGTCGCTCTTCAGGCCCTGGATCACTGTCTTTACAGAACTGCCAAGGCTCCCCGATTCGGTAGTACCAGCCTTGATGAATCGTCCGACGTCAGCGACAATATCGACTGCACCATCAGCCCCCGTGGCCAGGGTGGCAAGGGTCGTGACGACGTAAGCAGCCTTGTAGCCGTTCGAGTTCCGATCAACGTGGAAGGTGTCCGCGAACGGGTGATCCGAGGTCGTGACGGGCTGCGGGGCTGGCGCTCCCGCTCGGTTCAGCGCGCCTGAGGCCGCGTTGGCGAGGCGGGCGGCGGGGTTGATCGTGTTTATCCAGCCGATAAGTGCGTCACCAACTGCTGCAAAGGCTTTCGAGAACGAGAAGCCGCCCTTGGGACTAGAACCCACCATCGCGTGTGCGTCCTGCACGTCACAGGTGAACTTGCCCCCTCCGTGGCAGGTGGGGCCACTGTCGCCACCACCGTTACCGTCATCACCGGTGTCAAGACCACCGTAGACGTTGTCGATGTTGCCAACGTTGTTGGGGCCCTTATAAGCGTCGTCGCCCCCCTGGTTCGCCTCGTTCTGAAGGCCGTTGGGGTCGCTGCCGGTGGTGGGGTTGTTGGCGGCGTAGGTGTAGCCACCCATCTGGTTGGGGTCGCCAGCTTCGAGGATGGGGTCGGTGCTGAGGAAGCGGCCGAGGGTGGCGTCGTAGTTGCGGGCGCCGAGGAGGTTGAGGCCTGTTGTGGTGTCGGTGGGCTGTCCGAGGTAGCCGTGGTTGTCGGCCCAGGCAGTCGGGGCGGTGCCGCGGGGGTTGCCGTAGGGGTCGAAGGACCGGCGGGTGACGGCCATCGTGCCAGCGTCGACCTGGAGCCCGGAGGTGTGTTGGGGGTTGGTGGGCTGGTAGGTGAGGGTGCCGGTGCTGGAGCGGACGATGACGGTGCCGTCGGGGTTGTGGTAGTACCGCAGGCCGCTGACCGTGGTGGGGCTGGTGGTGGTGTTGAGGGTGAGTTGCTCGGCACCACCGAAGAGGTACAGCACCGTGCTGGTGGGGCCGTGCTGGATGAGCAGGCCGCCACTGGCGTCGTAGAGGTAGTCGGTGTGCTGGCTGACGCCGGTGCCCTGGGTGGTGGTGACGGTGGCGGTGCGGCCCTCGGCATCGTAGGTGAGGGTCTGCGAGGCGCCGGGGGCGGCGGCCGTGTTGTTGGTGGTCCACTTCTGGCTGGGGGCGGCCTTGCAGGTGGAGGCGACGAGCCCGGTGCCGCTGACCGTCGTGCCGTTGGCTGTGTCCAGGCAGAGGTTGGCGGCGGGGTTGTAGATGGTGCCGTCCGGGCGGATCTGCCAGGTCTGCGGGTTGCTCACGGCACAGGCAGCCAGCTGGATCGGGTTCCCCGAGGTCTGGTTGCCGACGATGGCGGCGCACTTGCCGTACAGCTGCAGCGTGCTGGTCTGGTAGGACCACTGCTGCGGGTTCGACTGGTTGCAGGTGTACACGTACACCTGCGTGCCGGGCGTTTTGTTGGCGTTGTACCCGTCCACGCAGGTGCCGCCGGAACTCACGATGGTGGTCTTGGTGGCACGGCTGGTGGTGTTGCCTGCCGAGTCGTAGGAGGGGGTCTGGGTGACCGTGCCGGTGGCCGGGGTGGTGCTGGTGACGCTGCTGAGGGTGTTGGGCTGTGGGGCGGCCGTGGTGCCGGATCCGCGGTAACTGCTGGTCTGGGTGCTGTCCTTGCTGGTGTTGCCGGTGATGTCGTGCTGGACCTGCTGGGTGCGGTCACCGAGGAGGTCGTACTGCCAGCTCTGCCAGTAGGGCGTAGGGCCGCCGATGGTGGCCGGAGTCGGGGCGGGAGTGGTGCAGTGCGAGAGCTGGCCGGCGGTGGGGGCCGTGGTGCCCTTGGTGTCGGTCCAGGCGGTGGTCAGCCGGTCCAGGCCGTCGTAGGTGAAGCACTGATTGTCGGTGGTGAGGTCGGTACCGCCTGACGACTGGGCGTCGGTGACGCTGGTGAGGTTGCCAGCCGGGTCGTATCCGTAGGTGGTGTAGTCGATCGGGTTGGCGGTGGCGGTCTGGAGCCGGACGCTGTTCTTCGTCAGGCGCCCGGTTGCGGCGTCCCAGGTCTGCGCGGTGCTGAGTTGGCTGCCGGCGTTGCCGTAGGTGGACTGCTCGATCTGGCCAAGGGGGCTGTAGTAAGCCGCATCGAGGTAGTGCGTGAAGCGTCCTGAGCCGCTGGACACCTGCAGGCCTTGGAGGTCGTACCCGTAGCCGACGCTCTCGGCGGCCAGGCCGCCGTCCGCGTTGTAGTTGGTGTTGCTGAGCAGGCCCACCGTGGGCGAGTAGGTGGCACCGACGGTGTAGGTGTTGGCAAGCTTGGTTTCGGCGGCTGGGATGGTGACGGTGCTGCCGGTTGGCTGGTAGGCGGTGTTATAGCCCGTGACCGCCTGGGTGTAGGCGCTGCTGCCGGTTCCTGATCCGCCGATGTAGCGGGTCGCGGAGGTGGGGTAGCCCTTGGCGAGAGTGTCGTAGGTGTATCCGGTGAGCTGCTTGGTCGCGTCCGTGGTGTTGGTGCCGGAGTACTCGCCGGTCTTACGGCTCAGGATGTCGTAGGTGAACGAGAGGGTTTGGTTGCGACCGTCGGTCGTGGTGGCGATGCGGCCCAGCTGGTCGTAGGTGGTACTGGAGTTGCCCGAATCGGGGTCCGTCTGTGCGGTTTGCTGCCCGAGGAGGTTGTACGTGTAGGTCCAGGTGTTGCCGGCGTTGTCGACGGTCGTGGCGGGCTTTCCGTCGGGGGTGTAGGTGTAGCGGGTGGTCACGTCACCGATGCCGGTTCCGCCGTGGACGACT
This sequence comes from Kitasatospora kazusensis, assembly GCF_039529945.1. Taxonomy (NCBI): domain Bacteria; kingdom Bacillati; phylum Actinomycetota; class Actinomycetes; order Kitasatosporales; family Streptomycetaceae; genus Kitasatospora; species Kitasatospora kazusensis. The sequence continues at coordinate 17,935 of NZ_BAAANT010000007.1, forward strand.
GAGGAGGTGGTCTGGCCGAGTGCGTTGGTGAATGTGGAGGTGGCGCTGGCGCCTGGGGGTGGGGTGGTGTCGACCTCGTCCACGCCTGGGTAGTTGGTGGTGGACTGCCACAGCAGGGATGCGCTGGAGTACAGCTGCGACGCCGTTACCCGGCCCAGCCCGTCGAAGACGGTTTTTGTCTCGGACGGGACGCTGTTCTCGGCTTCGACGAACAGGGTGGATCCCGGTGCGGTGATGGTGTCCGACCATGTGGGGATGCTGGTGGTGGCCCAGCCGTGGCTGTCGTACCAGGTGGAGGAGACCAGACGCCCGACAGAGTTGTCCGCGGTGGTCGTCTGGGTCTGGCGGGCCTGCAGGTACCCGTCGTAGATGGTGACGGCGGTGTTGTAGGACCCGTCGTCGCGCAGCGTCTGGGTGGTGACGCTGGAGGGGTCGGGTGCGGTTGTGGGGGTGGGGCGGGTGCCATGGATGGCGTAGGAGAACGTCTTGTCCGGGGTCTGGGTGGCCTGGTCGCGGCCAGGGGTCCAGACCTGCGTGTGGCGGCCCAGGGCGTCATAGGTGGCGGCGGTGACCCGGTTGTTGGCGTCAAGGGACTTCAGTGCCAGTGAGCGGGCCGGGTCGAGAGTTGTCGTCTGGGTCCAGCCGAGAGCGTTGGTGCTCATCACCGAGGTAGGAAGGATCCCGTGGTCGGGGAGGTACGCGGTCTTCGCTGAGGTTCCCGCCAGGCTCGCGGTATCGATCGCTCGACCGTACTGGTCATGCGTGACCGCTTGCATGGTCCGGTAGACCGGGTTCCCGGAGGCATCGTAGGAAGCGAGTTGCTGGACTGCGGACGTGTTGCCGACGGTGGTGCCAGTCTGCCCGATCACTCCGGGCTGTCCCGGGTTGGTGATCGTGCCGTCACCGTCGTAGAAGAGCCGCTCGTCACTGAGGGTGGTGGACGTCGACGGCGTCGTAGAACAGGGGCCTGAGACCCGCAGCACCCGAGCTGGGTAGGAGGCCATCATGGGGTTGCTCGACGGCGGCGTGGCGTAGGTAGTGGTGGTGCAGGTTTCCTGCGCGGGCACGCTCAGATCGCCCTTGGCATCGATCGTCCAGGGCCGTCCAGAATCGTCATATGTGGTGCTGGTCTGGGTGGTGCGCCAGGTCTTGCCGTCTGACATCAGGCCCACGGAGCGGCTGCCGGCCGTCTTGATGCGTCGGGCCGTCAGGTCCGGCAGTGTCGACAACGGTGGCCTAGTCGACGATGTATCCGTGGTGTAGGCGGTCCGTGGGCTGGAGACCTCGCTGGTGAGAGTGGATGGGTCGGCGATGGTCTTGGCGGTGATGGTGCCGCCGTCCTGGGTGTAGGTATCCGTCTCCAGGGCGGTCCCAGCGAGCCAGTCGCTGTCCGTGGTGAGCGGCTCGTTGGTGGGTGCCTGGCTCAGGGTGGTACCGACCTGGACGCTGCGTGTGGTGCCGTCGGCTTTGTAGTCCCCGTCCATGCCCTGCAGGTAGGTGGTCACGGACTTGGTGATCGGGTCAGGGGCCTTGCCGCTGGTGATGGTGATGGTGCGGAAGCCGCGGAACTGGTCCCAGGTCCGGTACTGGTCGTCCGTCAGGTCGGAGTCGTCCCGGTGCCAAGCCGGTCCGTCGTAGGTGTAGTTGGTGACCTTCTGCGGGGAGCCGGCCTTGGTGGTGTCGTTGTCGGTGATCTGGCTGACCAGGGTCTTCTGGAACCAGTCGGCGATGGGTTTGGCGCCCGGCGGGCTCCAGTAGGCCTGGTAGCAGGCCATGGTGTCACTGTCCGGGGAAGGCGGCATGTGGTTGCTGGTGCGTGAGCACTCGGGGGCCCGGTAGGTGACGGCGATGGACTCGCCGGTCTCCGTCTGGATGCTGGTGATCCGGGGGTGGTACAGCGGCGGTGCCGCCGGGCTGGGGCCGTCGACGCGGTTGTCGGTCTCCTGGCCCATGAAGGTGACCGGGTCCAGCTGCGTAGGACCGCTGCCACCGGCTGAGGTGTCCTGGCCGGTGTGCTGGATCGCGGACAGCCACATCACCGACTGGATCGCGCCGACGTCCTGGGGGTTACCGTCGATGCCCGTCTGGCCGGTGACAGGGTCAGCCGTGCCGCCGGCGTCCGAGAACGCCTGCGAAAGGGCGTAGGAGTCGACGTTCTGCCATCCCGTACTGGTCTTCACCCGGGTGGTGATCTCGCGGAGCCGCACGGTAGACCAGAAGGTGGGGGACGCGACCTGGCACACCGAACTTCCGGTCCCGGAGGTCGTGTCCGTGGAAGGACAGTTCAGGTCGTACGGGACGTCCGGCCAGTTCACGGCCGTGGAGCTGGACAGATTGGAGGACTGGCAGACGGTGTCGGAGGTAGTGCACCGCTGCGCCGCCGGGTAGTCCGGGTTGAAGAGGACCTGCGCAGCGGGGTCCCTGCCGGCCGCCTCGTCAGCGAGCTGGTAGCCGTAGGAGATCTGGGTGAGGTAACCGCCGCGGGTGTACGAGGTCAGGGTGCCCGCACCGCCGGACGCTGCGACCTGGCCGTAGCCCATGTTGTACCAGTTGGTCTCGGCGGCCCAGTCGTAGCGTTGGACGTTGCCCTGTGGGTCAACTACGAAGTCGAGGTTGAAGCGGTAGCCGACCGGCTGGTTGCAGGTGGAGCTGCTGCCCTTGGCGGAGTCGTAGCACGGGTCGCCGGAGTTGGGGTGGTAGACCGGCACACCCCAGGCACTGTTGGTCGCCGCGTCGGAGGTGGTGTTGGGCGCGTGGTTGGCACCCAGGTAGTAGGAGGTGCCGTCGGTGGTGGTGACCTTGAAGTACTCGCCGTTCCAGAGGCCGTTGGAAGCGCCGGAGAGGTCTTCGACCTTGGTGCCGTCATCGCCGAGCAGATGGTAGACCTTGGACTTGCCCAAGCCTGGGGCGCTTGTGTCCTCGGGTACCAGCCGACCGGTGTGGGAGCCGAGCGAGATGGTGGCGTTGTACCCAGCCCAGCATTCGTCGCCGGAACCGGTGATCCCGTCGGCCGTGCACGGCTTGAAGGAACGCTCGATGAAGCCGGGGCTGTAGTTCCAGCCGTCGCCGATCCAGGAGGACTGGGAGTTACGTCCCGAGGTCTCTCCGTCGATGGACTGCGAGTTGTAGGAGAGGCCGACGGTCGGGGCATTGCCACCGAGGGACGGCGGTGAGGTGATCGAGTAGTTGTAGGTAAAGGCGCCGGAGGACGACTGGGACCATGAGCCGGACGGTGACAGGGACGTCGCCGTGTAGGAGCCCTGCGATCCGCCGGCACCGGAGATCGCGGCCACGGCCACGCCTGACGTCAGTGCTGCGGTGCCCGCTGAGGGGGCAGCGAACGCGCTGGCGGTACGCTGTGCGGCCGACAGGCCGACAGTGGTCGTCAGCTTGTGTCCGGCTGTGTCGTTCGTGAAGTCGAGGGGGTGCTGTGTGCGGCACTGGGCAAGCTGGGGGGTGGTCAGCGCGCACGAGGGCATGGCCACCAGTTGCAGACGTGACGCCCAGGCCCCGCCGTATGCCTGCGCAACGGAACCGTAGTCCAGCGACACCGAGAGGCCGCCTGCGCTGCTCTGCCCGTCCGCGCGGGTCAAGCCGACCAGCAGGCCGTCGACGTTCGCCGCCTGCGCGCCTGCGCGGTCGGCAAGTTGCACCTTCACCGATGTGGGCGGGGTGAACGGTGTGACCATGCTGAGCATCGACCGCGCCTGCGCGCCCATCTGCTGGGACGGCACGGCGCCCACCGATACCGGAGATGATCCGGCTCGGACCAGATCAGCCCCGGCTGCAGCGGCGGCAGATGCGGCGCGGCTGCCCGCCCCCAGGGATTTGGCCGCCGACGAGGTGAGGTCGACGGTCGAGGCGGAGGCTGCGGGCCACTGCGGGGCGACGGCGGCATGGGCGGCCATCGGCCGCGCACCCGCCTGGAGCGGCGCCGAACCTGTGTGGCCGGGGCTGTTCGCCGCGTGGCCCTTGACCTTGGGCTGTTTGGGGAGTGGATCGCCCGGCCACACCTTGCCGGTGTAGTGGTATCCGCCGACAACGATTTCGGCGCTTGCCGTCGGAACGATCAGGGACATCGCCGCCGCTGTGGCTACCGCCACCGTGCCGCCCCGTCCCCACCTCCGACCGCGTGCGCCCTTGATCCAGTGCAGCCTCGTGCGCACGCCGAACACCCCAAAAATCGGTCCACAGAATGGAACACCAAATTCCAGCCCTCGGACGGCTGGGGACAACACGTGAAGCCGGACATACGGCTGGGCGTGGTCGGCTGAACCGTATTGTCATCCCATCAGGCGGCGCAATAGCCTCCCCCGACACCCGCATGCCACAAGGCCCTTTGACCTGGAGTAACTCGTCGACACTGAGGGTGGATGAAGCGGATCACGAGGTACGAACCGGACACCTCACCAGGGATGCAGTGCAAAGAAGTCCCAAAATTACATCATTGAACTTTTGCCTGATAATTACTATCTGAAGGAAGACACCATGCCCCAATCTCATCCACAGCGACGGAGTCGGCCCCGGTCCGGCCTCCGTCGTGCGGCACTGATAGCCGCCGTCACCGGACTGCTCGTCAGCGGCGCCGGTCCCGCGCTGGCCGACGACCGCCCGTGGGCCACCGACCCAGGCCAGAGCACCCCGCCCCCCGGCACCACCCCCGCCCCAACTCCCGGCGGCCCGATGCAAGCCGCGCTCCTCCAGGCGAAATCGAGCGGCCAGCCGGTCACGGTCGACACACTGACGACCCAGACCTCGATCACCGTCGCCAACCCCGACGGCACCCTCACCCAGACTACGAACATCCAACCGGCCCGCGTCAGCAAGCAGGGCGCCTGGACCGGCGTGGACGCCACTCTGGCGAAGAACCCCGACGGCACCTACTCGCCGACCGCCACCCCCTCCGGTGTGGCACTCTCCGGCGGCGGCACCGGCCCGCTGGCCACCTTCACCGACCCGGCCGGTCACAGCTTCGCCATGACCCTGCCTATGTCCTTGCCAGCACCGGCCGTCACCGGCAACGCGGCGCAGTACACGGACGTCCTGCCCGGCGTGGACCTGAAAGCCACCGTCACGGACCAGGGGGCCTTCCACGAGGTCCTGATCGTCCGCGACGCCACCGCGGCCGCCAATCCCGCGCTCAAGACCCTGCGGCTGGCGACCAGCACCAGCGGACTGAACGTCACCACCGACCAGGCCGGGAACATCACCGCCGTTACCCCAGACGGCACCCCCGTCTTCCAGGCGGCCACGCCGGTCATGTGGGACTCCAGCACCGCTGCCCCCTCCACTGGCAACCTCGCACACACCACGGCTCACACGGCCGTGCAGCGCGCAGCAGTACCGCGCGCTGCGTCAGACGCCCCCGGCACCACGCCGACCGCCCCGCTGCCCGGCGGAGTCGACCCTGCCGGAGTGCCGACCTCGTCCGCCGACGGCCCCGGCCAGAACGCCCGCATCGCCGCCGTGGCTGTGCACAGTGACGCCACGTCCGTGACCCTCACGCCCGATGCGGGCCTGCTCGGTGGCGGCAGCACCACGTGGCCGTTGTACATCGACCCGTCGGTCAGCCCCGTCAGTACCGGCACCAACCACTACACCGAGGTCCAGCAGGGCTGTGTTCCCCTTGACGTCAACTCGACCCTCTATGACAAAGCCCAGACCAACGGCGAAGGCATCGGCTATCAGCACTATGCCGGCGACTGCTACGGCCTCTACCGCTCGTTCTACGAAATCGACACCAGCAGCCTGACCAGCAACATGGTCATCTCCAACGCCACCATCTACTTCAGCGAGACCGCCGGCGCGAACTGGGACTGCAACGCCACCGCTCCCGTCACTCTCACCCACACCGGCGGCATCGGGCAGGGCACCACCTGGGCCAACATGCCAGGTCCTACCAAGGAACTGCAGAACCCCGTCCTGGGGACCCAGAGCCCCACGAGCGCCGGGCCCAACGGCACCTGCCAATACCAGTCAGTCAACTTCGACATCACCGCCGACGTCCAGAAGTTCGCGGGCAACCACCCCAATCTGACGTTCCAACTCTCCGGCGACGAAAGCCAGTCCGACACGAACTACGGCTTCATGCGGTTCGGTACCAATCCGGCCCTCATCACCAAGTTCGACATCCCGCCGAAGACGCCGAGTGCGCTGAACACCTCACCAAAGTCACAGAACCCGAGCGACCCCGCCTGCGGCAGTGGAACCCCCGGATGGATCGGCAGGACCACCTCCACCGGGAACGCCTCCAACATCAATCTCAACGCCCTGCTGATCACCGACATGAACGGCTTCAACCTCTCCGCCGGGTTCCACGTCTGGGACAACATGGCCAACGACACCACCGGACATCCCAAGACCGTCGCCTGGCCAGGAAGCGGCTGGGCCGCCAGCGGCAGCACCGTCAGCGCCAACATCGGATTCCCCGTCAGCGACGGCCACACCTACGGCTGGAACGCCTGGGCCACCGACGGCACTCTCAACAGTCCCAACTCCCCCAACTGCTACTTCAGCGTCGACCTCACACCACCCGCCCCGGCCACCATCGCCAACTCCACAGCCTTCCCCCCTCTCGGCAGCGGCATCCCAGTGACCGGCCATGCCGGCGACGCAGCGAGCATCACCGTCACCACCACCGACCCTGTCCCCCCGGCCGGCAGCTGCACACTCGCGTCGTGCCTCAGCAGTGGCGTCGCCAAATTCGAATACTCGCTCGACCAGAACATCCCCGTCCAGGGCGCGCTGAGCACGCCCGCTACAACGACCAACGGGGTAGCCACCGCAACGATCCCCATCACCGTCGGCCCGGACCACTGGGGTGACCACACCCTGTACGTCCGCGCGGTCGACAAGGCAGGCAACTCCCAAGCAACCGTTGCGACCTACAGCTTCTACGCCCCGTGGAACAGCAGCCTCAAGGTGACCCCGGGTGACCTTACCGGCGACGGCATCCCCGACCTCCTCGCCACCACCACAGACGGCAACCTCAGCCTCATACCCGGCAACGGCGCGGCAGTGCCCACCATCGCCTCCACCCCCGCGACAAGCCCTACTCCGAACACCGGCTGGGACAAGTTCCTCATCGCGCACCACGGAAGCCTCACACAGGCCAGCGTCGACGACCTGTTCGCCTTCAACACCATCAGCAAGACGATGTACACCTACAAGAACGACTCCAACGGCACCACGCCTGGAACACCTGGACACTTCACCCACACCCAGAACATCTCAACGGCCATACCCCGACCGACCTGTGCCTCCACGCCCAGCAGCAGCTGCGCCGGCTACAACTCGGCAGACTGGTCAGGCGTCTCCCAGATCATCGCCCCCGGCCCACCGGCTGCCGACCTCATCACCGTGGAGAACGGCCGGCTGTGGTACTACACCAGTGGCGGAGACGCCGCCCACTTCTCCAACGCCTTCCCGATCAGCACCGGTGACTGGTCCAACGCCACCCTGATGGCCCCCGGCAACACCGTGGACCGCGCGTACACCCTGTGGGCCCGCGACAACATCACCGGAGCAGTCCTCAGCTACCCACTGACCTTCGATACCAACGGCAACCCCACCTCCACCTTGGCGGCACCCACCCACACACCGCTGGTCTCAGGCATCCAGGACACCAAGGGTGCCAACCTGTGCCTGGACATCAAGAACGCCACCACATCCAACGGCACACCCGCACAGGTCTGGTCCTGCAACAGCAGCGATGCACAGAACGCCACCCTCGGCCTGGACAACACCGTCCACATCCTCGGGAAGTGCCTCGACATCGTCAACGGAGGCCTGAACCACGGCACACCCGTGCAACTGTGGGACTGCAACAACACCGGATCCCAGCAGTGGACCCCCGGTGACTCCCCAGGCTCCCTGAAGAACCCGCAGTCAGGGATGTGCCTCGCGGACCCTGGCAGCAGCCAGGCCCCCGGCACCCAGTTGATCACTTGGGAGTGCGGCACCGGCCACCCCGAGCAGAACTGGGCCTACACCACCGCCGGCTACGCCCTCCCCGCCCCGCAGTCCCTCCTCCCGCTCGGCATCAACAGCCACGACTACCGGGGAATCGCCTCGCCCGGCGACGTGCACAACAACGGCCTCCCGAGCCTGTACACCACCAGCTCTTCCGGCCAGATATCCGAGTACCCCGGCGCTCCCGCGTCCGCCCCGGCGGCAGTAGCCCGGCTGAGGCTCACCGACACCACGAACACAGCAAACCCGCAGCAGAACAACCTGACACTCAGCGGCACCGCCGCCTTCACCACCGACGCCACCCGGGGCGCCGTACTCAGCCTCGACGGCACCGCCGCCTCGGCCTCGACAACCGGCCCTGTCCTGGACACCAGCACGAGCTACACCGTCTCAGCCTGGGTAAAGCCCGGGGACCTGACCACCACCGGTGTCGTCGCGTCCCAATCCGGTACGAACGGCTCAGGCTTCCAGCTCTACTACTCGGCCGGCGCCCACGCCTGGGCCTTCGGCCGCAGCAACGCCGACGACACCAGTAACACCTTCAGCGCCGTCTACGGCCAGACCAGCGGCCCCAACAGCCCCCAGCTCGGCAAGTGGGCACACCTCACCGGTGAATACGACGCCACCGCGCAGCAGCTCACGCTCTACGTCAACGGCACCATCGCCTCCACGGCCCCGTACTCCGGTACGACGTGGAACGCCACCGGCCACGTCCAGATCGGGGGGCGCGTCCTGGTGGGCGGCACCTTCGGCCAGTATGTGAAGGCTTCCATCAGCGACGTCACCATGTGGGGAAGCGTCCTGACACCCGCCGCCATCACGCAGACCTACATCGGCGCAGCGAAGTTCGGCGCGCCCGTTACCGTCGGATACGTCGAACAGCCCGCCGACAGCTGGAAGCTCAACGGTGACGGGTACGACGGGTCAGAGGCCAACAACACCACCAAGGTTCACACACTCACTGTCAATGGCAGTTCCTTCACCTCCGACAGCAGCCTTAACCGGCAGGTCCTCACCCTCAACGGCAGCACTGACTACGCTGCCACCAGCGGCCCCATCATCAACACCGGCAAGAGCTACAGCATCTCCGCCTGGGCCAACCTCGCCAACACCAACGGCTTCGCCACCGTCGTCGGCCAGTCCGGGAACACCGCGAGCGCCTTCTACCTCCAGTACTCCAAGTCGCTCAACGCCTGGGCCTTCGTCTCACCCGCCGCAGACAGCACCAGCCCCGGCAGCTACGCCGTGGCAGCCTCCAGCGCCGCAGCGGTCACAAAGAAATGGACGCACCTGGTCGGCGTGTACGACGCGACAGCGCAGACCATGAGTCTCTACGTCGACGGAGCACTCACCGCCACCACCAGCAACACCAGTCCATGGGCCGCCACCGGCCCCCTCACCATCGGAACGGCAAAGAACGCAGGCAACAACTTCCCCGGCTCCATCAGCGACGTCCAGTACTTCGACAGCGCGCTCACACCCGCAGCCGTTTCCCTCATCGGCTCTCAACCCGCCACCACACAACTGAGCTGACCCCACATATAGCCGGGGTGGTTGCTCGTCCAGCGGACGAGCAACCACCCCGGCTCCGTCACTCCGGCAGGCCCTTCAGGCCGTCTGGTCAGGGGGGGCATCTCCGCTTCCATGTCCGGACCCTGGAGCGGCTATTGACCGGTGGATTCGGGGTCAGTGGTCGGGCTTCGATAAGACGAGCAGGAACAGCTATCTCGCTACAGAGAATCTCCATGGCATCACCGTCAGGAATACTCTGACTATGTCAGGTCATTGGGAACCATGGCCAGGTGATCGCCAGCACGAACACAGTAGAGGGCAACACAGGTGGGACTCATGACGAAGTGGTGGCAACGAAGGTCCGACAGTCGCCTTGCTCAGCAGGCCGACGGCCTGCACGCGCAAGGCAAGCGCCTCCTGGCTGAAGGCAAGGCACAGCAAGCGGAGGACGCTTTCCGTGAAGCGGTAGAGCTGCGAACCCAGCTGCTGGGTCCAGACGCTGAGGCCACCCTTCAAGCCCGGGTCGATGGGACCCATGCACTCCTGATCCTCAAGCGTCTCGACGACGCCGAGGAAGAGCTCCGCGACGTCCTGCGCCGTTGTAGCGGGTCACCCAACGGAAGCGACCAGCTTCTTCTGGCGAGGGTGCACTATGCCCTAGGACTGGTGCTCCGTGCCGCTTCGCGTCTCCAAGAGGCCGAGGTGGAGGCACGCACCGTCATGTCGCTGCGCAAGGCCATGCCCTTGGACCCTCTTCTACTGGCTGCCTGGGGGCTTCAGGCATTCACGCTCGGGGATCTGGGACGGCATGCCGAGGCCGTTCAGAAGTACGCCGCCCTGGGCGGCGCCCTCACCGAAGTCAAGGGTGATACACGGTTGCGAATCCTGAAGGCCCGTTCCGACAGCACGCCGCACCTCTCCTACCTCGGTCGGTACGACGAGGCCGAATCGGAGTGTCGTGCGATCGTAGAAGCTGCCAAGCTCAACGGCTTTGTCCCGCTGCACATGGCGGCGTGCAACAACCTGGTCTTCGCTCTCGCCGGCCTCGGGCGCTTCGACGAGGGCGAACTCGTAGCAAGAGCAGCGATCGAACACGCCGCTGGCCTCGCAGACGCTCGTTTCGGCAACACGCTTCATCTGACGTTGGCCAAGTGTCTGAATGGCCAACACCGGTACGAGGAGGCGGCGCGGGCCGTCGGCCAAGCCAAGGTCGGATTCCTGAAGACCTCGGCGACCAGGAACAGCGATCTCGCTGCTGTGGGCATCGCCACAGCTGCAGGACTGCTCGGACTCGGGAAGCATGCCGCTGCCGAGAAGGAAGCCCGCGGAGCCCGCGCGAACTGCGAGCCTGGATTCAGCGCGACCCATCACCGCACCCTCGAAGCGGACCAGCTCATTGGTCTGGCGCTGGCGGGCCAAGGGCGGCTCCTAGAAGCCGATGAGGCGCTGCGCGCCAATTACGCTGCATGGAAGGCGAACTTCGGCGAGGACCATCCCAATACCGCGTCTGCAGCCGCCGCGCTCGCAGAACTAGCGCGCGAGGCCGGCTCCAGCAGCGCATGATCGCGAACGCCTGGGATGGCGTTGCAGAGCATGCCCGGCACGTGCTGCACCTCGCTCTCCTGGTCGACCACTGTCTCCTCTTGCTACAGCAGTCCAGGCTGTGACCCGGCTGAAGGGTTCGCCATAACCGCCACAGGACCCCATAGTGGCCGTAAACCTATTGTGGCGATTACCGGCATCCGGGGGCTCACCTCGCGACTGCTGGCGCGCCCTTGACGGCAACACCCGCCCAGGCGGCCGACCGGTACGGCGCCCGCTGCTCGGGGCGCCAGTTCTCGGTGGCCGTCAGCCCGGGGCTGAGCAGCGGCAGGCCGCAGAACAGGGCCCTGACCTCAGCCCGTTCACGAAGGCGCAGTGGTAGGCCCGCGCGTGTGCAGATCTGGGCCAGGGCGGTGGCGGTCTGTGGGTGGTGGTCGGCGGTGGCGTGGGTGATGGACAGGGTGCTTCCTGGTGGGAGCCAGGTGACGAGGCTGTCCATGGCGTGGTGCAGGGCGGGGTCGTCGGTGATCCAGTGCGCGACTGCCGTCAAGGTCACCGCGACGGGCAGGGCTGGGTCGAGGTGCCCGCTGATCTGGGGTGCGGTGAGGAGGGCGGGCATGTCGAGGATGTCCGCTTCGAGGGTCCGGACTGCGTCGCAGTCGTCGAGCAGGGCGCGGGCGTAGCCCATGACGAGGGGGTCGTGGTCCACGTAGACGATGCGGACGTTACCGGGTGTCGCGGTGGCGTCCATCGCGGTGCGGTGGACGGTCGGGAGCCACCGGTCGGCCCTCATCGTGTGCTCGCGGCGGGCGTACCCGCAGCCGAGCTCAAGGAACTGGTGGATTCCCCGGCGGGCGGCCAGTCTCGTCACCCGGGTTTTGAAGTCCCAGTTGGCCGCTGCGGCCGGTGGGAGGCAGCTGGCCTGGGCGAGCAGGTCGTGGCCGAGTTCGCGGTCAACCCAGAGGTTGTTGTGACCGTCGGCGAAGAAGTCGTGGAGGCGGCCAGGGGTCGGGCGCATCAGCCACGGGAGGTGGAGGGCGGGGTTGTCGGTCGGGTGTTCCACGGGGGTGCTCCGTTGTGCTGGCCTGCGGGGGCAGGGCGGAGGAGCGGCCCGTGCGGCGGGGCCGTCCGCCCGCGGTGTCGTATCGCCTGTAGTCGGGGCTGTGCTGCGCCGGCTCGGTGCTCACCGCGTCCACCCTTCGGTTGCGTGAGGGGTGCCTCGCAGGTACGCGGCGATGCCGGCGGCGTTGTAGGGGACGGTGTGGGAGGGCAGTTGCTCCGGGGTGACCCAGGTCAGGCCGGCGCACTTGGCGGGTTCGGCGTTGACCGGCTCGCCCTCCCAGCGGCGGGTGGCGAAGAACCAGCCGACGCGGGGCTGCCCTTCGGGGTTTCGGAAGTGGACGACGTGGACGGTCCGCAGATCGTCGGCGTCGACCTTGATGCCGATCTCCTCGAAGGCTTCGCGGATCACCGCGTCGGTGACGCTCTCGCCGTCGTCCACCTTGCCGGAGGGCAGGTTGAGGAGTCCGTCGGCGTAGCCGGTGTTGGCGCGTTCGGCGAGGAGGATCTTTCCGTCGGCGCGTTCGAGAATCAGCATCACGTCGAGGACAGGTCGCTGGGTGCTCATGGTCGGGGCCTTTCCGGGCCCCGCCGGTCAGGGTATGAGGAGGCCCAGATCGCTAACGCGGTCGGTGACCCACCGGACACGCGAAGCGGTGTCGAGGCCGGTCGGCAGGTCGAGGATCTTCACTCCGGCGTGCGCGCACGCCTCGTGGACGGTGTGGTCCACGGGCCCTTGGAGGTCGAGGACCTTGTCGCGGAACCGGTCGCCTCCGGACTGCTGGTCGAAGTGGTCCCGGCAGTACACCACGGCGTCGTACGCGTGCGGCATCCAGGCACGGCAGAGGGTCTGCATCGCGTGCAGGGTCTCGCGGACGGCCGGGTCGTCCTGGTCGAGGACGAGGCGGGCGTAGGCGAGGACGTTGGCGGGGGTCTTGTCGGTGATCAGGAGCCGGTGGTTGCGGGCTGCCCGCATGGCTGTGGTGAACTGGGCGGCGAAGAGGTCGAGTTCGGCGGTGAGGTCGAACGTCCCCTTGCCGTGGAGGACGATCTCCTCCATGAACGGGCTGACCCGGGCGGGCTCGCCGGTGCACTCGACGTGGATCCCGCGCTCGCGGTAGTGCGCGGCCAGAGCGTGGACGAGGGTGGTCTTGCCGCCGGCCTGTGTTCCTTCGACGGCTAGGACCGCGCAGGTGCGGATGGGCACGGTTCCTCCAAGAGGGCGGTGAATGTGGGCGAGTTGAGCCATGGCCAGGCGCCGGTGGCTCCGTGGGCGAGGATGCGGTTCACGTTGACCGGCCGGCTCCAGGTCGCCAGGCCGGCGGCGCGGGCGGCGACGAACGCGGTGGAGAGCGAGTGGCGCAGGTTGAGGACGCTGATCCGCTCGCGGGCGGTGGCGTCGTCCTTCTCCAGCCAGCGGCGGTGCAGAGCCGTCATCGAGGTACTGCGCAACTCCGGCTGGGTGACGTCCAGTTGCAGTTCGGTGCACACGTCGACCAGTCGGCGTGAGGCCTGGGCGAGGAGGTGCCCGGCGTCGTAGCGGGTGTCGAGGATGTGCGGGTCGCTGTCCTGGGGTGTGCGGCGGCGACGCCACGCCTCACGGGCCTCAGTCACGGGCGGAGGCGCAGCGTGGGCGGTGAGCACCCCGAGGTCGGCGCACAGTTGGTGGCCGACCAGGTAGTCCGCGCCATCCAGGGCGGAGCGGACGGCCCTGCCAGCAAGCTCCATCAAGGCCCCCACCTCCTGCGGGTCCTCGACGTAGACGCTCGTGAAGCCGTAGCCGCTGGCGGGCAGAGCCACCGGTCCCCGGCGAGGGAGGTCCATCCAGACGAGGGAGAAGCAGAACGGCTTGTTGCCGTTCTTGATACGGCGGTTCTTCGTCCACTCCACATCGAGGGACGCGAGGCGCACGCTCCCCTTCGCCCGCGCGGGCGGGCGGTGGGGCCGGGCGAGGTTGCTGACGGTGATCAAGTTCGGTCTCTCTTCGTGGTGCGGCGGCGGGCCCGGTTCGCGGGGCCCGCCGCGTGACGCTACCGACCGGCGGCATCCAGCGGAGTGGCGGTGAGGGCCTTCGGGAAGGAGTCCCAGGCGACGGCCCGCGCGAGCCTGCCGAGCGGCAGGGTGCCGTCCCAGCGGATGTGGCAACGCGTGTGGCCCGCCAACAGTGCCACCGCGAGGGCCTGGTGGAGTGCCGAGCAGCCCAGCGCCTCGGCCGTCTGCGCCGTCGCGGCGGTCGGGCTGTCGTAGAGCCGCTGGATCTCTGCGGGGGCGAGGATGCCGTTGTCCCCGGTGGGGCAGTCGAGGTCGCTCTCGCGGCACACCGCGTTGACGGACCAGCCAGACAGTCCCGAATCATCAGCGGTGTCGGTGAGTTGGGCTGTTCCGCGTTCCCGGGCCGAACGGTCGGCCCATCCGTCGGCGACCGCGGTGATCCCGGGCATCCGGCCGGGCGCGTACGTCAGCAGGGCTCCCACATCGTCGGCAAAGGAGTGCCAGGCCAGGCCGGCGGAGTCCCGGCGCCCTTGGACGAGAACCCCGTCGAGGAACGCGACGAGTTCCGGGGCCTCGCGGTCTCCTTCGGTGGCCAGGACCCGGTAGCCGAAGTGCAGCGTCGGCAGGTCGACCAGCACGGTGGCCGTGCGGTGGACCGGCAGGAACACCGCAGCGGCGGCCACCGGCACCGCCTGGGATCCGTTGTCCGCCCACTGCACGGACAGGCCGGTCAGCAGCCGCACCGGCCTGCCGAACGGACGCTTGTCCACGCCGTAGGGAGTCTGCGGCCACGACAGGTTGGTGAACTCACGCACCGCTGGCCCCCGCGTGGTCGGTGGAGCGGATCGAACGGCCGAGGTACTTCGCGAAGTGGTTCTCCTTGAACCGGTACCGCCTCCAGATCTCGGTGACCGGCTCCCGGAGCACGTTGCCCAGCGGCTCGAACAGGTCCTTCGCGTCGTACACCGGCCAGGCGTTCGCCGCCCCGGTCGGCTCGACCACGATCATGTGGCCCTCGTTCTCGGGCGTCCACGTCGTCAGGCGCAGCGCCGGTGTCCAGGCGTGGACGGCGCGCAGTTCCCGGAGCCGGAGGAAGGTGTCGGCGGCTTCCTGGTCGGTGATGAACTCGTTCTCCTCCAGTTTCAGGGCATTGCCCTTGCGCAGCGGCATGATGAGCTTGAGTTTGCCCGCGTCCAGGGTGTCGGCGATCTGGTAGGTGAAGGGCAGTGCGGTCAGGGTGGAGCGGTAGACGACCGCTGACAGCGACAGGGGCAGTCCGGCTTCGCGCAGGGCACGGACGCCGGCCATGACCTGGTCGTAGTCGCCCCGGACGCGGTTGGTGGTGGCGCGCGGCCCTTCCAGGCCGATGTTCATGAACGCGACCTTGCCGACGATCCGCTTGGCGTGCTGAAGTCCCTTGGTGGCGTTGGTCGGTACCCCGATGATGAAGCCTTCGTCGGCGTACATGTCGACGATGTCGCCGAAGTCCTCGCGCAGCAGCGGTTCACCGCCGGAGAGGAAGACCCGCTTCACGCCCTTGAGGTTGTCGCGCATCGTCTCCAGCTGCGCCAGCGACGGGTCGGGCAGTTGCAGGACCTCGCTGCAGAACGAGCAGTCGAAGTTGCACCTCTTGGTGACCTGCTTGATCACCGACAGGGGGACGGTGGCCTCTTGGGCGAGGGCGGTGATGTCCGCCTGCGGTGCGGCGGTGAAGTGGTGTCCGGCTCCGAAGCTGACCCCGCTGCCCAGGTCGAGGGCGGTGCGGCGTGGCACTGAGGGTGTTCCGAGCAGAGTTGCCATGGGACGTGTCCTCTCGGTTGGTGTCGTGGTCGTGTGATCGGTGTGCCGCAGCGGTGCGAGGGGGAGGCGTCCGCTGCGGCACCCGCCACCCCCGGGCCGGTGTGCCTGCACTGGTTCCGGGGGTGGAGCTGGTGTGGACGGCGTGGGGCGGGTCTACTGGCCCGGCGGGGTGGCCATGAGCGTGGCGAGTGCCTGCTGCCGCTCCCCGGCCGCGCGGACCTTCACGTCGAGGAGTTCGGCGGTGAAGGACTCCAGCGGGCTGGTGCCGGGCGGATCCTCCGTCTCCCGGATCTCGGCGCGGGTCGCCAGCCCGTGCTGCTCCAGGAGCGCGGAGAACTCGGCTCTGGTGATCGCGTACCGGCGGTAGATCCGCGCCAGCGGCCGGCCGTTGCGGTACGCGGCCAGGATCTCCGTCTCGAACTCGCGCCACGCTGGGACCGGCCCGCTCACCAGGCACCACCTCCCGTGGTCCGGCCGGGCAGGTGCCGGCACTCGGCGGCCGTGTGGAGACGGCTGCGCATCCAGGCGAGCGCGGCGGACGCCGGGAGCTCCGACGCGCGCGGTGTCCGTTCGAAGCTGTAGATGTCGCGGTGCACCGCCTGGCCCGCCACCGCGACGGCCACCGCTGTGATGTCGGAGTCGCTTGCGTCGTCCAGGGCCCCGTGCTCCCTCCCCCACCGCTCGGCGTCGTCCGGGTGGTGGCCGGCCGCGATCAGCCGGGGGATCATCAGCGCCGTGTCCAGCCAGGGCGGCCCGAACCGGGACCGGTGCCAACCGACCGCAGCGATCCGGTCGCCGTCGCGCAGCAGGTTCCCCGGATGCAGACCCCCGTGGACGAGGTGGCCGCCTCGGAGAACGCCGTGTGCCTGTTCCTGAAGGGCGACGAGCCGGTGCATCAACTGCCCTTCGCTGTCGGCCACATACCCCGGAGGCAGGTCCGAGAGCGTCGACCAGCCGCTGAACCGGGCCGGGCCGAACCAGCCGGCCGCATCGCCGATCCCATCGACGGGCTCCGCCACCGGCTCCTGCGCCGCCCGGCGCAGCCACGCCCCGACCAGCGGGAGGTCCTGCGAGCCGTAGCTCAGGTCCACCGCCCGGCCGGGTACGTGTTCGTGGACCAGGAGCCGCATCTGCTGGGAGCGGACCTCGGCAACCAGTCGCGGCCCGACGGCCGCGACTAGCGAGGCGATCTGCGACTCCCACCGCAGCGATCGGTAGTCCGGGCTCCTCCAACTGACAACGGTCAGGTGCAGCCGCCGCCCGTCATCGAGTTCCAGCGTCCCGCAACGCTCCGATCCCGGGCTGGCGGGAATCTGGATGAACGCCTTCACCGAGGCGCCAAGTGCCTTTTCCAGAGCCTGGACCACGGTGTCCGCCAACTGTCCGGGCCACCCGGCAGAAAGCTCCGAGCTGGTCGGCGACGTCCCTCTTCGATGATCGGTCACAGCGGCCACGCCGTCTCCCTGCCCGGCAGCACGGGCTCCACGCCGCTGCTCGTCTGCGCGGTGAACACGTACACCGCCTGGTCGTCCGAGATCGTCAGAGAGTAGGACTCGCCCCAGTGCAGCGCCTGCATCGCCGCCCCCATCACGTCCTCGTCCGCGAGCCAGCGCGCAGCCGGGACGATGTGGCCGGCGTCGAGCTGTTCGGCCAGGAACGTGACCCTCATCTGGAGCCAGCGCACGGCCAGACGCGCATCGGGGGCCGGCTGGGAGCCGAACAGGACCGGCCGTCCCGCCCCATGGTCGTAGGCGACGGCGGTGCACCAGAATGCTGTCCGCAACCGCTCCGGACCAGCCACCGTGCTTCCCGGTCGCTGCCCAGTCCGGGGCCTGCCCGCCGGCGGCCGCCCCGCCGGGCGGGTGGTGGGTAAGGCGCGCCTTCGGCCACTGCCGAGCCCGAGCGCCCGCCTCATCAGGCCCTTCACGCTGCTACCCCCCTGTCTGTGCCCTTGTCGGAGATCCGCAGCACTCGTGCCCACACCGTCTTGCCCTTCTCCCTCTGTTTCACCACTCCGAAGTCGTCAGCCAGTGCGTTCACCAGGAGAAGACCCCGGCCGCCCTCACCGGTCACTGCCGCCGTCTTGGCGAACTTCAAGGTGGGTTCCGTGTCCGACACTTCGATTCGGCAGCCCCCGTCAACCTCCTGCAGACGCACCATCACCACGTCACTCGGGCCGCTGCCATGCACGACGGCATTCGTGACCAGCTCGGAGCAGATCATCATCAGGTCGTCGACCCGTTGGCCGTCCCAACCCCACTCACTAAGGCGTTGCAGGAGGTGGCGTCGAGCAAGGCCGACTGTCTCTGGCTGAGCGGGGAAGCCCGTCGCCCACACCCGGAGGCGCCGGGCCGGACAGGGTTGTGTGATCACCACCTGAGTCGCTCCCATCGTCAAGATCGTCGTGTGGCGCTCCATCGATTACCCGAAGGGGTCGAGCCCAGCTACGGCCTGTGCGCCTGTCGACGTTCCGCCGTCCCGCAAGCGACAATGGGACTACTGTCAGTCATGTCCCTTGGCTGAAAGCTGCATTGGAAACGCTACGTGAGTTGGGTCACCGACTCGACTGACCGTGGGTACGAGTATCAGCAGCAGCCAACGCCCCCCGAGAGGCGGAATGGTTCCTATGTCCCAGTTAAGGCGCCCCGGAACGCTTACCAGCCGCAGCGTTACCCAGCAGCGCGCGCAAGAGGTATCAGTCACCGGCCACGTCTTCCGCAAGATCCGGGAGCAGCTGGCGCTCACTCAAGAGTCGGCAGCTGAGGCCATCAGCGTCGACAAAGCAACCATCCAGGGCTGGGAGTCTGGCCGCCGGCCGCTCGCCTCCACCCGTGCAGCGAATCTCCGCTCCCTTCGCCGCACCCTCCTACGCCTGGGCGCCGACCCGACGATGCTTCTCCTCCTGGATGATGCGCTGGACGCTGACCTGCTCATCTCCCACGCGCTCGCTGGCCCGCCCAGCCCCGAGATTAATCAACATCCTTTGTCCAGCTGGGTTTTCACCCGAGATGTTGCCCACCTCATCGCGTGGGCGCTGGTAGGCGTCGAGCCCTCCTCGATCCCCCGGCCCCCGAGCGGCGCCCCAAGGCGGCGCGGCCCCGCCCCCGTGTCACCAGAAATGACCGCCGCGGAGCGCAGCGCATTCTTCACACACATGCGCAGAGCTGCGGAACTAGCCGACCACACAGCCGAACAGGGCGCGCTGCTTCGACGCCAGGCCCTCTACCTGTGCTCATACGACACCGCAACGGACACCGGCCCCTGGCTCGCCGAGATGCGGAAACACCAGCCCGGACTGCGCGACGGTCGCTGGACCCCGCACTGGGCAGACGTGCGATCCGTGGCAGCATCCCTCACCCGCCATGGCGACCGGGACACTCTTCGGTCCTTCATCGCCCACGGCATAGACGACGACGCAGGCGAGACGGCCAACCTCAACTACTGGGCCTACTGGCTTGGCCTGGACCCGCACCCCCAGCCGGACGACAGCTTCATGGTGACCCGGTCAACCTCAGCCTGGGACGGCCTATCTCTGCTCCGGCTCCTGTCGAATCGGCTCCAACCAGATCTCGGCTGCATCGATCTGAACGTTCACTCCGTCTGGGCACTGGTCGCGTCCCGACGCGGAGTTCTCCTCGCCGATCCTCAGCTCAACCGGCTCCTCGGAGAAAGGATCACTGCCCTCCTCGACCAGGACACGATCTCCAAACAGTCCCGGCGGGAACTTCACGCCGTGCACTACGGTCTGAAACTGCACGCTTGATCGGCCAGAGAGGATCAGCACGATGACCGACCGCCAGACCGCAGAAGGTACCGTCAGCTACCTGTTCGAGATGGGTGCCCTCAAGCGCGGAAAGCGCACCGGCTGGTGGATCGCCGGCGTCAAAGACCCCGAGACCATCGCGGAGCACTCATGGCGCACAGCCATCATCGGCTCGATCCTGGCAATGATGGAGGGCGCCGACGCTGCCAAGGTTGCGCTGCTCTGCACGTTCCACGACACACAGGAGACGCGCATCGGGGACATTCCATGGATCGGCCGACGCTACATCCAGGCAGCAGCGAACCAGGAAGTTACTGCTGATCAGGTCGCTGATGCTCATGCGTGCGTAGCCGCCGGCATCAAGGCTGTCGTGGACGAGTACGAGACCGGCGAATCGCTGGAGGTGCTGGTCGCCCACGATGCCGATAAGCTCGAATGCATGATTCAGGGCCTGGAGTACCTGCAGCAGGGATACCCGAACGCCCAGGAGTGGGTTGACAGCACCCGAGCGAAGCTCAAGACCCCCTCCGCCCAGGCCCTGGCTGAGGCAGCACAGGACATGTCCGCTTCGGAGTGGCAGCGAACCTACCTCCGCTGACCTAACTTCCCTTGTCAAGCTGAGAGTCGGCGTCGGGGCGGGGGCCAAAGGATCGGCGGCACCGCGGGTGAGAGATCGGCCATTCGGCGGTGCGCAGTGTTCGGTTGGCCTTGTCGGTGTCGCTGTGGGCGGTCCAGCCGCAGTCGGGTCCGTCGAAGACTTCGACCCAGCGGACGCCGTCCTCGCGTGCGCGGTTGAGGGTGCCGGCGTTGTACGCCACCGCGCTCTTGGCGAGTGCGGCAGCCTCGGCCCAGGCCCGGACCGGCACCCGGGAGCCGTACTCGCGCGGGGCGGACATCGGCCTGAACGAGGTACAGGGCGTGATCAACGGCTGACCCCCGCTCGCGCGGGGCGGACAACGGCCCGGAGTACATCTGCCTGGGCTCCGGCGGCTGACCCCCGCTCGCACGGGGCGGACACTGGCACGACGTGGCCCCAGGGGAAGCGGAGCGGCTGACCCCCGCTCGCGCGGGGCGGACTTTGAGGTCGCCCGGATCCGAGAGTTCAAGCGCGGCTGACCCCCGCTCGCGCGGGGCGGACAGTCCCAAGGAGGCCTGGGTGAACGTCGTCTCCGGCTGACCCCCGCTCGCGCGGGGCGGACCGGGTGTCGGTGGAGTCCCCGGCGAACGAGTTCGGCTGGCCCCCGCTCGCGCGGGGCGGACGGGGTCGTGTAGGGGCCGCCGATCCAGTGGATCGGCTTACCCCCGCTCGCGCGGGGCGGACGCTCGGGCGCTGCGTCGCGCCCCATAGTCCGGCGGCTGACCCCCGCTCGCGCGGGGCGGACCTGCTTATTCAGTGCGCCAAGTTCCTGGAGCACGGCTGACCCCCGCTCGCGCGGGGCGGACGGCCACGGTGGGCGCGACGGTCACCGGGGGCGCGGCTGACCCCCGCTCGCGCGGGGCGGACTCCGGGACGATGCACTCCGGTACTTCGAGGGCCGGCTGACCCCCGCTCGCGCGGGGCGGACGCCCGCCAGAGACCGCCGACGTTGGTCTCGTGCGGCTGACCCCCGCTCGCGCGGGGCGGACCTCCCTGAGAACGGCCGCGGTGGTCCGGACTGCGGCTGACCCCCGCTCGCGCGGGGCGGACCGCTTCGAGCGTGGCAACGCGGCCAACACGTCGGGCTGACCCCCGCTCGCGCGGGGCGGACGCCACCCGCCCGCACGGTCCGGGCCGCGTCGCCGGCTGACCCCCGCTCGCGCGGGGCGGACCCTTTGTGACCTGCGACGTTTCTACGGCTTTGCCATTTCTTGACCGCCTGTCGCTCCTGCCGGGCGGAAGGCCAGCAGGGTAAGGCCGTCGAAGTCCACCGGATACCTGCGTTGCTCTCCGGCGGTGCGGAGTTCGAAGCCCTGTTCGTTGGCGGCCGGATGGACAAGGACCGCGACGCCATCTCCTGCACAGGCGCTGACGACGGTCCAGAGTTCGTCGCGGACTCGGGCCGAGACGGTGCCGACGTAAAGATAGGGCGTGACTTCGAGGAGCCAGCGGGTGAGGGCCCCTCGTACATGGTCGGGGACGTTGGTGACCGAGAGCGCGATCATCGATGCCATGGCGGCTCCAACAGTGGCGTGAGTACTACGCCGATCAGGGTCATGTTGCTTCCCCAGTCGCGTAGTTGACGCCTCCTGGGATGGTCCCGGAGACCGGGTCCCAGAGGTCCACGAGTTGCTCCTCGGGGTCGGGCGCCGTGATGTCGGCTTCCGGTGCCAGGAGGCGCTGGATGTCCGTGACGATGCGCGGCAGGAGCCGGAAGAGGCGGAGTCCGTCGCGGAAGCTTCGGCGGGCGTCCTGTTCCGGTCGCGGGGAGCTGTTGAGGGAGAAGGCGAGCGGGATGGTTAGTTCCGCCTTGTAGAGGTCGGCGACGTCGTAAACGAAGGCCTGTTGGTTGCCGCTGTGGACGAAGCCGAGGGCGGGTGAGCAGCCGAGAGCAACGACGGCTGCGTGGACGATGCCGTAGAGGCAGGTGTTGGCCGAGGAGAGGGCGAGGTTGACGGGGTCCTGGGTGTCCCAAGAGGCGGGGTCGTAGGCGCGGCGGAATCGGCCGATGCGGTACTGCTGGGCGAGGAGGCGGTAGTGCGCCTTGACGCGTTGGCCTTCCATGCCGCGCAGTTGCGCGAGTGTGGTGCCGGCGGGGACGGTGGTGGGGCTGAATCGCTGTTCGTACATGGCGGTGGCGACGGCGAGGCGCTGGTGGTCGTCGGCCCAGGCGCGGGCTTGGAGTTCGAGCCAGGTGGTGCTGAGGGAGTCGGGGAGGGTGCTGGCGTAACAGCGGACGCCTCCGGAGCCGGTGATGACGACGGTGGTGCCGTGGCGGGCGAAGGTGGCTAGGGCGCGGGCGGTGATGGAGGTGCCGGGGCCGAGCAGAACGCAGTTGAGTGCGGCGGTGGGGAGGTAGACCAGTTCGGTTCCGCGTTGCGGGCTGGTGACTTCGGCGCAGACGCCGGTGTCGTCCTGGACGATGCGGACGATGTCGAGGTAGAGGAAGGAGAGGGAGTCGGCGGCGCGGGGCAGCATCGCGACGGTGGGTGCGGCGAGTTTGCGGCGCGCTGCTGACGCGTCCTGGGGGTGGGAGCCGCTCATGGGCGTCGGGTGGGTGCGAGGCTGAGGAGGCCGCAGCCGTAGGCCTTGCCCTTGCCGATACCGTCGGTGAGACGGGTGCGGAGTTGGTCGGGGTCGGTGATCAGGGCGGTGCCGTCGAACTGGGTGCGGGTGTGCTTGACGCGGTGCTGGTCCTGGCGGCGAGCGCCGGTGGCGGCGTCGAGAAGGGTGGAGTGGACGGTGATGACCTTGAGGCCGGAGGCTTCGGCCTGGCGGGTCCACCAGTCTTCGGCGGCTTGGCCGTTGAGGGGGACGACGGCGCTGAGGTTGTACAGCTCGCGGGTGGTGCGGCCGGGTTTGCGGATGGCGTTGGCGGCGATGCGGTAGCGGACCGTCAGGTCGGGGCGCAGGGCGTCGAGCAGCGGGGTGAGCGGTTTGGAGAGGGCGGGCCCGTAGCCGGCGGGCAGGCGGGTGAGGTCAGGTTCGGCCGCGCTCTGCATGAGGATCTGGACGCCCGTGGGGCTGTCCTCGGTGCGGAAGAGGATGCCGAGGTGGCTGCGTGCCTGGTCGCCGAGGTTGTCGGGGAAGAGGGACATCAGGCGGTGGTGCATGTCGACGGCCCCGGCGATGTCCTTGCGGGCGTTCGGGTGCTTCTGGTCGGGCTGGATGCGGGTGAGCCACAGGCTCATGCGAGGCCCCTCTCGGGGTGGCGGGTGTGCTGGTCGAGGTAGTCGGCGAGGGTGGTGAGGTAGGCGGTGCCAAGGCCTGCGCACTGAATGGCGGGGAGGGTGAGGGTGCGTTGGTAGCGGGCGCGGGCGCGGTAGCTGCGGGTGCGGGGGTGGAAGCCGAGGGGGTCGTCGTTGATCTGGCCTGCGGGCGCAGTGCCGTCGGCACCGTCGGTGCCGGAAGCTGCGCCGGGGAGTCGGTCGAGGGGCTGGTCACCGTGGAAAACCACCCGGACCGAGGCGCCGTCGGCGCTGCGGGCGCGGGAGGCGAGCGGCAGCCGGACCAGGTGGTGCAGGGGCTGGTCGAGCAGGCCGATCAGGAGCGGTCCCTCCGGTGGGCAGGAGCGGCGGCCGAGGTAGGGCGGCCATTTCGGTGCCTGTAGGGCACGGGCGCAGTCCTGCAGCAGCGCGGCATCGGCGTGGGGGCCGGTGACGGCGGCGGTGAACGCCGCATCGGCCAGGTAGTAGCGGTGCGAGAGCAGGGTGGCGGTGGCGCCGCTGCGTTTCTTGCCCTCGGCGGTGGTGACGGTGTCCTTGCCGCGCAGGCCGCCGCCGACGGTGTGCAGGTCGCGCAGCAGGACGCCGGGGCGGTCGGTGCGTACGGTCAGGGAGAGGCGGGCGAGGTCGTGTACGGGCTGGTCGCGGGTGCGGCCGAGGGCGGAGGCGAGGAGGCCGATGATGCCGGAGCGGGTCGGGAAGGGCGCGGTGTCGCGTTCGTTGAACTGGCTGCGCTCGCCCCAGGACTGGAGCGGGCCGGCCAGGTGCAGCAACAGTCCTGGGCCCGTCGCGGTCATAGCGGCGTCGGGCGTGGTGTTCACGCGTGGTCCTCGGCGGTGCGGGTGGTGTCGAGAGCGGCGTTGACGGCGAGGTCGATGAGTTCGGGGAACGACTCGGTGCGGGTGCCCAGGCCCGTCAGGTCCTTCTCCTCCAGGCTGGCCCAGCCGGCGGTGACGATGCCGCACTGCCCGAGGAGCTTGTTCGCGGCGGTGGCGTAGGCGTCGAGGGCGGTGCGGGAGGCGGCGGCGTAGCCGCCGTCGTGGTGGGAGCGGACGGGCTTCTCGAACGCGGCGGCGTAGGAGAGCGGGCGGTTGGAACGGACGCTGAGGTGGACGAGGTCGGGGATGGTGTGGGGGGCGGTGGCGGTCTTCTTGGCCTGCGGGAGGGAGAGGATGAACGCCTCGATGAACGCCTGTGCCAGTTCCTTGGCGGCCGCGTGGTCGCCGCCGAGGTTGGACAGGAGGTCGGCGAGGTCGAGGGTGGCGTAGCGGTAGAAGACGCCGGCACTGAATTCGGCGTGGCCCATGTGGGCGCTGCCGGTGGTGTCGCCCCAGGTGGAGGTGACGTCGTCGACGGCGGAGAAGTAGTCGAGTTCGACGTCGGTGCCGTGGGTAGTCATGGCGTGGGCGACCTGGACGGCGCCGTCGACGCCGGCGTCATCGACCTCGGCGAGCATCCGGCCGAAGAGGTTGATGACGCCGTTGCGGCTGCGCAGGATGGTGTCGATGCGGTCCTGCGGGAGGACGCTCTTGTCGGTGCTCTTCTTGATGTCCTTCGCGTTCTCCAGTTCGGCCCGGAACTCGGCTGCCAGGTCGGCGAGTTCGGCGACAGCCGTCTCGGGGACGTAGACCATGGCATTGGTGAGCACCACCGGTTCGTTCTTGCCGAGCTCGAACTTGATGCTGCTGCCGGCTGCGGCGTGTTGTCCGGCGCGCTGTGCGAGGCCGGCGGGCCAGTCGCGCTCGTTCTCCAGCAGGTGGGCGAGGCGGGCGCCGACCCGGCGGGTGCGCAGGGCGTGTTCGCCGATGCTGTGCTGGAAGTACTGGCGTACGGCGCGCTTCCAGGACTGGCTGCTGACGCGGGTGCGGTCGGTGTCGCCGTAGCGGACGGTCTTGACGGAGTTGTTGTCGTCGCGGTTCAGATTGGCGAACGGGACACTCTGGACGACGTGGATGTCGATGAACCGGGCAGCGGCACCGGTCTCGGTCTTCGTCGGCATGTCTACTCTTTTCCTTGTGGGAGAACGGAGTTGGGCGGTGATATCAGTTCTTGGGCCGGGCGCCGGCGGGA
This sequence comes from Kitasatospora kazusensis, assembly GCF_039529945.1. Taxonomy (NCBI): domain Bacteria; kingdom Bacillati; phylum Actinomycetota; class Actinomycetes; order Kitasatosporales; family Streptomycetaceae; genus Kitasatospora; species Kitasatospora kazusensis. Next base: position 43,505 of record NZ_BAAANT010000007.1, read on the forward strand.
TCGGGCTCGGGCTGGGCGGCAGGGTCGGCCTGGCGGGCCTGGTCGTACTCGACGGTGCGGCGGGCGCGGTAGAAGTCCTGGAGCCAGCGGCGCTTGATGCTTCCGGAGTGGCGGTTCCAGCGGCTGAGGTCCACCAGGAGTTGCGCCCAGTCGATGTCGACCTGCTTGTCGCGCAGCTGGCGTACCGCGCCGGGGAGATGGCGGTGGAGGCCGTTGACGCTCTGGCGGGTCAGGAGGTTGAGGCGGGTTTCGGCCGAACTCTCCCGGATTCCGCTCTCGCTGCCTTTGGCGACGGCTTGGGCGTAGGCGGCGCCGAGACTGGTTCCGTACGGACGTTCTGGCGATGTCGTGGCGGCGGCGTCGGGGGTGTTCTTCGTGGTGCTGTTCTTCGCGGCGGCGTACTGGTCGCGGCGCTGGGCGGCGATCAGTGAGGCGACGGCGTAGTAGGCACGCTGGGCGTCGGAGGTGCGCAGGTGTTCGGCATTGAGCCAGTTCACGACGAACTTGTGCATGTACGGGACGTCGTCCAGCGGCCGGCCGACCCCACGCCGCAGGGCGCTGCGCACGCCGGGGTCCGCGTGGCACCGTTGGTCGATCCAGCGGACGAACGCCCTGGCATGGCCCAGGACCGTGGCCGGCCTGTCCGCGGCAGCGAAGGGCGGGCCACTCGCGGGCGGCGCAAGGGCGTCGGCGGTGGCATCGGTGGTGGCGTCGCTCACGTGTCCTCCGGGGTGGTGGCGGCGGGGCGGGTACCGGCAGTCTTGACGGGGGCCTTCGCCGGGCCGCCGTAGAGTTCGGTGCGAGCCTGGGAGCAGGCCTTGGCGCCGCGCATGGTGCCCAGGGCCTTGGCAGTGACGTCGTCGTAGACCTGCTCGGCGAGACGGCGGAAGGAGACGGCAGCCGTCGCGAAGTCGGCGGCGTCCAGGCGGCGCCAGAACTCCGCCTCCGCCGCAGGCCAGTAGCGCGCGGCGGCATCGACCGACCAGGTGCAGTCCGCGATCTTCGCCGCGTCGGTGTAGACGGCCCATGCCTTCTTGACCGCCCGGTCCAGGCGCGCACCGTACGTCTCACCGACGATGCGCAGCTTGCCGATCTGCGGGGCGATCCGGGGGTTGAGGTCCTCAGTCAGGCCGAGGACGGGCGGGGTGGAGGCGTCGACGAACTGAACGTCCTTGGCCTGGCCGTCCTGTTCGAAGCCGAGCGCGCGGATCCGCAGGTCCTCCGATACCTCGTGCGCGGTCGTGAACACCTTCGGCTGGAGCGGCAGGGCTGTGCCGCTGGGCTTCTTCAGGAGTAGGGCGTCCAGGTCGCGCCAGAGTGCTCGGTGGGAGTCGGCGGGGCGCGGGTAGGGGTTGCCCTCCTTGCTGGTCTGCCAGATCAGATAGGCGTCGCCGAGGCGAGAGATCTTGTCCCGGTGGGACCAGGTGATGAAGGCGTCCCGTACGTGCTGCCCTGAGTCGTCGGGGACCAGTAGCAGAGCGTGCTGGGAGCGGGCCGTCAGATCCGAGCACAGTCCGCCCAGTTCCGGCAGCACCGACGGGTCCGGCAGGTCGTCCCGCTCCCAGGGGCACAGGTCCCTCGATCGGCGCACTGTGCTCCCCGGCTCGGGCAGCCCTGCGAGAAGGGTCTCGAACAGCGTGTTCCCTTCGGGGTGGTAGGAGAGGGTGCTGCGCAGCGGTCCGGCCAGGGCGTTGGCGGCCTTGGTAGTGCTGACGGTGCGACTGGAGCAACGTCCTGACGGTCCGTAGTAGTGCCAGACCATCAGGTGCAGGGCGGCCTCCGCGGCGCTCGGGAGGTCGGGGGCGTTGTCGCAGACGTGGCGGAACCAGGCGTGGTTGTTGCCGGAGGGGCGGGTGGTGATCAGTTTGTTCACGCCGGCGGTGTTGGCGCCGTCGCACTCGTGGGCCAGGCGCGGGTCCTGGAGAAAGGGGCGCTCGGGGTCGAAGAGGTCGAAGCGCAGGCGGTTGGACTGCGCGAACTCCTGGACGGCGTCACCGTCCAACTGTCCTTCGTCTGTGAGGTCCCGGCGTCGGTGCGCCCAGGATCCGGGTCCTGCTTCGTCGAGCTTGGTGATGCGGGCGGTGATGGCGTAGAGGATGCGGTAGAGCCCGGAGAGCGCGGGCGGCAGGGCGATCGCGACCTGCGTGATCTCGTGGCTCCGGAGCAGGAGTTCACGCAGGCCCACCGCCTCGGGGAGCGGGCCGTCGGTTTCAGGGGCCCAGCGGACAGGGATCCAGGGTTCGTCGAACAGGTTGTACGTGGGTGCGTCGGGCGGCATCCTGCCTCCGGTCGAGGGCTGAGCGGGTTACGGCTGGGTAAGCTGCGGCAGGGTCCCCGCTCCGAGCGGGGGTGAGCCCTGCGGGGTGTAGATACCGTCCAGCCAGGGCGCCGCACCTCCCCGCGCAAGCGGGGGTCGTGTCGCCCCGGCGCGACATGCCGCGCCGGGACGACACGTCTCACGGTATACCCAAGTGCGGCGTGTAGATGGTCAGTTCGCGGAGATCCCGACGTCGGAGATCTCGATCTCCCGCGTGCCGAGCCGGCACGTCCACCGGCCGTCCTCCCCACGGCTCATGGGCAGCAGGGCGAGGTCGGCCAGGATCGGGCTGGACCTCCAGCTCTTGGGGACGTCGTGCTCCTCGGTGCGCCCAGCCAGCCAGCGACCCGGCAGCGGAACGGTGTGGCTCATCACCTCGGCGACCTGTCGGCGTGCCGGTGCCCGACCAAAACTGTCCGGCAACTCGACTGCGCCGTCCGGGTCGAGGGTGCGGAATCCGGCGGGCTGGATGTAGACGCAGACGGCGCGGCCTGTGTCCGCTCCGAGCCGGGTCGTCAGCAGCTCCTCGGTGATCCCCGGGTCCGAGCTGCTCAGGACGGACAGGTCACCGCGGACATCCTGTGGCGCCGGGATCGTCACCATGCGCGCCAACTGACCTTCCGCCGCCGTCGCGGCGAGGCGCGCTGCGTCCAGGTGCGCCAGCTTGTCGCGCTCGGCCGCATCCGCCAGGTGGTCGGAGAAGTCGTCCGCGTACACGGCGTCCACCAACTCCTGCACGTCCCCGGGGACCGCGATGCCCGCTCCGGCACGCTTGTTCAGCAGGACGCTGGTACGGCGCAGCAGTGCGTCGTCGTAGACCGCTCCCCAGGTCTTCGGCGCGGCGACCGTGCCGTCCTCACCGAGGGGCTCCAGCACCACTAGGCGCGGTTCTCGCGGATCCCCCGTCCAGGAAGGACGGTTGGCGCGCTCGTGCCGCTTCCCGCGGCCGGCTCGCTGGAGCAGCTGGGCGAGCGGGGCGAGGTCGCTGACGACCAGGTCGAAGTCCAGATCGAGGGACTGCTCGACGATCTGGGTCGCCACCAGCACCGACCCGGGACGTACAGCGGCTGCCTGTGCCTCGTCGGCCGGCTTGCCGAAGGCCGACTCGCTCTCGGCGGAGATCCGTTGGCGCACGTGGGCCGGGTACCGGGAGTGCAGCAGGCGCAGCCCGCCCTGACGGGCGGCAAGTTCGGGGAAGGCGTGTTGCAGGTCGCGGTAGGTGCGCTGGGCCTCCTCGACGGTCGTGCAGCAGACAAGTACGCAGCCGCCCTGCCCGGTGACCGGGGCAATGAGTTCGCGCAGGGCCGCCCGGCGTGATCCGGGCCGCGGCGTCGCGTCGGGCCGCTCCCTCACGTCCCAACGCACCTGGCGGGTCTCCACCCGCAGGTCGCGCTCCCGGTCACTGTCCACCGCGCGGGGCTCGGACACCTCACCGGTGTGCGCGTCGGCGTAGAGCCAGCCCGGGTAGCAAGGCTCGACGCGAGCGGGCTCCGGGAAGCCGGCGCCGCGACGGTACGCCTCGACCAGGGAGGAAGCCGCCCGGCCCGTCAAGGTCGCCGACAGCAGTACCACCGGGGCGCCCAGCGCGCCCAGCCACTCCAGCAGCCGCACCAGCAAGCTGTGCATCCACGGCCCGTACGCGTGCGCCTCGTCCACCACCAGCACCTTGTCCGACAGGCCCAGCAGCCGCAGCACGTTGTACCGCACCGGCAGCACCGCGGTCAGGGCCTGGTCGATGGTGCCGTTGCTCAGCGGCGCCAGCAGACCCCGGCGCGGCGTACGCAGCCAACGGCCGGCCTCGGTACCGGTCGGGCCGTCCGACGACACCACCGACCCCTGCCCCAGATCCTGCCCCTGGCCGTCGGCGTAGGCCGGGCTGAGCCAGGCCATGCTGTGCAGCAACGTCAGCGCGCGCTCACCCTCGACGTTGCCGTCCGCGAACCGCCTCACCCGATCGAACATCGCATCCGCGGTGGCCATCGTCGGCAACGCGAAATACATCCCGGACGCGCCCGATACCCGTGCCATCACCGACGCCGCGTGCAGCGCCGCCTCCGTCTTGCCGTCCCCGGTCGGCGCGGTGACCAGCAACAGGCCCGCCCCGGACACCAGGCCGGGCAACCGTGCCGCGATATCGGCCTGCAACTTGTTCGGCGGGAACGGGAACTGCTCCTCGAACGACCGCTGCGGGAACTGCGCCCGTCCAAGTCCCGCACCGCGCACCAGCGATGGAGGCATCGCGAGCGCGCCACGGAAGTGCTCGTCCAACTCCGGCCCACTCCCCCGCCAATCGGCCGCCGGAAGACGGGGCTCGATCACGTCGACCTGGCTCACCAACCAGTCCGCGACGACCACCAACCCCGTAAGCACCGCCGCCGTCGGCCCCGACAGTGCCCCCTGCGGCACCCTCATCGCGCCCGTCAACCGACGGACAGCAGCCGCATGGGCGTGCCGCTGCTCCCGCCAACCGTCCTCCCCCAGCCCCGGCTGCCACGCGGCGACCGCCCGCAGCTCCTTCTCCCGCAACACCGACCCGAAGCATCCGTGGTGCCCGCCGAGAAGCTGCGCGACCTGGTGACCGGCGGACATGCGGACGAGCCGGTCCTGCGGGTACCCGCACTCGGTCAGGAATTCCACCAACGCCCAGTGCGTCGCCGTCTCGTGGCGCAGCGAACGCTCCGACACCGCGTGAGCAGCACCGGCCGCGAACTGCGGCTCGGCAGCCACGGCCGCGAACGCCTCGGGGACCTTCGCCTGGAACGGCGCAGTGATCTTCCCGATGTCGTGCAGCCCCGCCCAGAACGCGACGATCCGACGCCCCTCGGCCTCCGGCACTCCGAGTTCCCGTGCGATCCGACGCCGTGTCCGAGAGCTCAACACGTCGTCCCACAACACCCCCGCCACCGCCGCGGTGTCCAGCAGGTGGCAGATCACCGGATACGCCCGCGACAGCCCGTCATACTTGCCCCAGAGTCGGACATCCACCACAAGATCATTGCCCACAGTGACAGGACGGTTGTTCTCAGTCATGAGGGAAGAGCTATCAGTCGGCACTGACAATCCGCCCGCCCGACCCCAACAGTCCACGTCGAAGGCTGGCAACGACCGGCCCGCAAGTCGCCCCGCCCCCACCAAGCGGCACACACGTCTACCATCGAACCTTGCCGCTCCGAAGTGGCCTGAGCACGAATTCGGCGACACCACCGTGGAATCAGAGGCCCCATGACACACAGTCAAGAAATGGCAAAACCCGCCTAACGTCGCAGGTCGCAAAGAGTCCGCCCCGCGCGAGCGGGGGTCAGCCGCACGGACGCGGCGAACCCCAACTCCCCGCTGCGTCCGCCCCGCGCGAGCGGGGGTCAGCCGCCCGATCTCATCCCCTGCCACCCCGACTTCAAGTCCGCCCCGCGCGAGCGGGGGTCAGCCGGTGGCAACGATGCTCTCACCCGCCGCCGTGGTGTCCGCCCCGCGCGAGCGGGGGTCAGCCAGCACCCGCAGCGAGATCACACCGACCTGCGGCGTCCGCCCCGCGCGAGCGGGGGTCAGCCGCCTCTCGTCCTGCCGACCAACAGCCCGCCGCCGTCCGCCCCGCGCGAGCGGGGGTCAGCCGGCGCAGCTCAACGCCCACGCGACCGACGCCCTGTCCGCCCCGCGCGAGCGGGGGTCAGCCGGCGGTTGGACCGTCTTTGCGGATGAGCTGTATGTCCGCCCCGCGCGAGCGGGGGTCAGCCGCGCGCAGCCCCTCGGCCTCGGCCGGGTCGAACGTCCGCCCCGCGCGAGCGGGGGTCAGCCGGCGTGTTGACGTGCGGAAACCGACGGGTAACGGTCCGCCCCGCGCGAGCGGGGGTCAGCCGGATCTCCTTTATGAATACACCGGAAAAGAAGAGTCCGCCCCGCGCGAGCGGGGGTCAGCCGACAACCGGGCCGCCGAGCGCGGCCGGGGGACCGTCCGCCCCGCGCGAGCGGGGGTCAGCCGCGTTCAAGAGCGCCATCAACATGGGACTCGTCGTCCGCCCCGCGCGAGCGGGGGTCAGCCGACTCCTTGACGGGCCGTCAGCATGGGTTGACCGTCCGCCCCGCGCGAGCGGGGGTCAGCCGTTCCCCAACCAGCAGGACCGGAGGCACGACGCGTCCGCCCCGCGCGAGCGGGGGTCAGCCGCGCGGGGAGCACTGGTCGACCTGCTTTGTCGCGTCCGCCCCGCGCGAGCGGGGGTCAGCCGTAGATCGGCCGGTCCGGCGGCATCCCCGCGGTGGCCGCCCCGCGCGAGCGGGGGTCAGCCAGCGGCGGCCGAGGTGACCCGGGCGGACGGCGCGTCCGCCCCGCGCGAGCCGGGGTCAGCCGTCGTCGTCGCCGCGGAACGGGGTGATCAGTGGGATGTCCGCCCCGTGCAAACGGGGGTCAGTCGGCCGACGGGCAGCATCCACCCATGCAGCGAATCTCCAAAGGATCACCGCCCTTCTCGACCAGGACACGACAGCGAACCTACCTCCGCTAACCTAACTTCCCTTGTCAGATTGGGAGTCGGCGTCGGGGCGGGGGCCAAAGGATCGGCTGCACTGCGGGTGGGAGATCGGCCAGTCGGCCGCCTCATCAACGGTGCGCAGTGTTCGGTTGGCCTTGTCGGGGTCGCTGTGGGAGGTCCAGCCGCAGTCGGGTCCGTCGAAGACTTCAACCCAGCGGATGCCGTCCTCGCGTGCGCGGTTGAGGGTGCCAGCGTTGTACGCCACCGCGCTCTTGGCGAGTGTGGCGGCCTCGGCCCAGGCCCGGACCGGCACCCGGGAGCCGTTGCGGTAGACGACGTGGCTGAGTTGGTGGTCGGCGGCGAGGCGGGCCGCGAGCGCGCGGCTGGCCTGCCGGGCCGTCACGTTGCCCGCAGCGAGTAGCGGCACCTCGCGGCGGGCCGCTGCCCTGGCGGCCCTGTAGAAGGCGTCGGCCATCCGACCGGCCTCCTGGGAGCGGCGCAGGAAGTCCTCGTAGCTGTCGGCGGCGAGGGCCTGGAGGGCGTCGCGGTGCAGCAGCGTCCATCCGAAGCGTCCGCCGGTCACCGCGGTGGCAGCTTCAGCTCCCCGCTCGTACAGATGTGGCAGCTGGCGGCCGACGAACTGTGTCGCTTCGTTGTCCACAGCCCTGTGGAAAGCCTCGATGGCTTGCTTGAACTCCTCCAGGGTCGCCAGGACGTGCGGCACCCGCCAGTTGTCGGCGAACGCGGTGATCACGGCGGCCTGGCGGGCGTTGAGCCGCTGCCAGGCGTCCTCCAGGACCGCTGCGACTCGGCGGGCGACCTCCTCAGCGTCGCCGGGCACCAGCGGTGGCCAGTCGTACGGCACAGCCGGCTACCGGGCGCGCCGGGTCGGCACGAGCGCGGTGACGTCCAGGTGCGGGGCCGCGTCGTCACCGGCCGCGTCGTCCGGGCCGGGGTTGGCCTGGATCGCCGCAAGCTGCCGCTCCAGGCCGGTGAGGTTGGCGGTCTGGTCCATCGTGACCACACCGTCCACGACCAAGCGCAGCGGTTCGGCGAGCAGCTTGGCCCTGCGCTCGGACAGCACCTCCATGGCGACGGCTCGGGCGCTGCGCAGTCGCTCGTACCGGCCGGTGAGTTCCGTCAGGTCGGTGGGGCCGAGCTGGGCGAGCAGCCAGGACCGAACGGTGTCGTCCACGGCTATCTCCTCTCAGGTGCGTGTGGGGCCCGGCACCGTGCCGGCTGCCGGGCCCCGCCGGGTTGAGCTACTCGGGGTCGTCGTCGTCCTCCGGGGCCTGGTCGTCCAGCTCGTCGTCGGGCTCCCAGGCGTCGGGGTGAGTGATCAGCGCGGCGACCTCGGGCTCGGGCTCGTCTCCCGGCTGGAGGATGATCCGCTCGCGGGTGACGGGGTGGTCGAGGTGGACTGCGGCGGCCAGGCGGGCGCCCATCACAGGACCTTCGCCACGATGTGGGCGTCCGGGGTGTGCAGAACGGGCATGCCGACTGCCGCGCCCTTGGTCCAGATCTGCACCGGGTCGTCCTGCACGCCTCGGGTGATGATCACACCCGGTGCGTCCTCGCGGTCGATCTCAGGGTTCGTGCCGCGCGACAGCACCAGGGCTTCGGCCGTGATGCCGAACTGGAGCTGGCCCCACTTCGTGCGGTCCGGCGGCAGCATGATCCACCGGTCCTCGGGCAGGACCTTCGTCGGCACCCCGTCCACCCGGACCTGCGCCTTGTAGAAGGTGATCGGGGGGAGGCCGTAGTTGCCTCGCACGACGTTGACCTGCTGCGGCGTCAGGGTCGCGGTCGGCGTGGTCGACGGGTTCACCGAGCCGTAGTAGGCGGCCCGGTAGGAGTTGTTCTTAGCCAGGAAGCTGTACGCCTTGCGGGAGGTGAGCACCATGGCGGGCTCGGGCGCTCCGAGGTCGTCCAGGTACTGGGTCCAGGCGAGCTCGTCGGCGATCGGATCGGACGTCGGGTCCGACCACGGCTTCGCGGCCGTCGGCATGTTCCCGGCCGGGACGCCGAAGTCCACTTCCAGGGTCAGCCCGTTCTCCCCCGCGAGCGTGAACTTGCCGTCGAGGAGGACGTCGCCGGCGGCGAGCTCCAGGCGGGAGCGGATCGCCTCGACGTGGCGCTCCACGTCGTCGTAGAGCAGCTCGATCAGCCGGTCCTGGTCGGCGCCGTGGGACTGCTCCAGCAGGATCTGCTCCTGCTCGCCCACCACGAGCTTCTGGCCGAGGGGCGGCAGGAAGCCCTCACGGGCGTTCTCCCACGCCTGCCGGTCCCCGAACGGCACGGACGCGTCGTAGGCGCGGTACTTCGCGGTGCTGACGTAGCGGCCGTTGTTCTTGATCCGCCACTTCACCTCGCGGGAGACCAGCGTCGGGAACACCTGCTGGGTGAGCAGGAAGTCCTGCGGGTTGGGGATGGCGCGGGCGAAGGCGGTCAGGTCGTGCGCCGACACGTCCTTGATGAGGTCCTGGATGGTCATCGGTCAACTCCTCTCAGACGAAACGGATCTGGGGGCCGGTCACCGAGGCGGTGACCTTCGTGGTGTCGATGCCGCCGGGCACCTTCGCGGCCTTCACGACGCCGTGCCAGAGCAGGGCGGCGGGCACCTTCGGCTGGGCTGGGGCGAACAGCGTCTCGGCGAAGACGAAGCCGGCGAGGTTCTGGGTGCCGTCGGCGGCGGCCGGGTTGAACGGCCCGTACAGGCCCGACGCGGTGATCTTCCCGACGGGTAGGCCGGACAGGACGCGGCTGTACGGCTGCGTGGTGTCGGTGGACACCTGGTAGTGGGTGCCGGCGGTGAACTTGCTGATGTCGAGGGTGATCGTCTCGATGCTGTCGGTGCCGTGCAGGCTCGCGAGCCAGCTGCGGTCGGCCGTGTAGCTGGCCGAGCTGCTGATCGGCTGGATGGTCAAAGCCCCTCCTGGGGACGGAAGACGGAACGGTCACGTCTCGCACTCACCAGCGGTGGTGCCGTCCACGAGAAGGGGCGTGGTCCCGATGGCCCTGATTGCTGCTGGGTCAGGAGGGCTGGAGGTAGCCGCGTCGCTTGGCCATCTCCAGCCCGGCCGAACCAGTGGCCGGGGCCTGGCCGCGCGGCGGCGGCCCACCAGCGGGCGAACCGCCAGGGGCCGGAGGCGCAGTCGTCGGCGCGGCCGGGCCGAACAGCTCCGGACGGCGGACCTTCAGCGCGGCGGCCGCGTCCTTCACGGCCTGGTCGTCAGCGTCGTCCGGCACGTCGAGGAGCCGCTCGGCGTCAGTGAGGCCGTCACCTGAAGCACCAAGGCGAGCCAGTGCCGTCTGGCGGACGGCCGCTCGAAGCCGCGCCTCGGCAGCCTGCTCCCGCTGCTGAGCAGCCTGCTCGCGCTGCTCGGCGGCCTGCTCGCGCCGCTGGACCTCGCTCAGCGCGGCCTGCTCCGCCGTCCGCTGCGCCTCGACCCAAGCACCCAGGGCGGCCGCATCGGCGAACCCGAGAGTGTCGACGAGCTTCTTCACCGCGGCGCGTTCACCCTGCGACTTCTCGCGGGCCAGCAGGCGAGTCAGGGTGTCCTGAGTGATCAGGGCGCTGCCTGGGTCCGAGACCGGCGGCTCAGGCTGCAGCAACGGATCGGCCGCAGGCAGGGGCGGCTGGGGAACGGCGGTCATACGGATTCCTCCGGAGCAGCGCCCCCGCGCCGATGATCAGTGTAACCGCGCCTCTGGGCGGGTGAGTCTCGACTTCCACCGCTACGAGGCTGCTGGTTCACACGGATTGATTCAGGGAACCCCAAGCGAACCGCTCCGGTCAGGCCCGGCGACCCGACGCGAATACCCAAGCCGCCCCCTCAACTTGGCCGCCTCGCCTCGGAGCGGCGCAGAGCAATACCGATCAGTGAGAGCAGATCCCGCCCACAGCTGTTGATCTCCTCATCCACCGAACGTTCCGCGAAGGCAGCAGCCAGCGCCCCAGACACCTGCGCGGCGAGAGCAGGCCTACGGCGGAAGTAGTACTCCTTCGAATCTCGGTATTCCTGGCGAGCCCAATCCAGGAGTTCAAGGTCCACGCGGTTGCCACGGACGGCCTCCATCGCCGTGCACATGGAACGGGTGTACTCCACGAGACCATCCACAGTCACTGCCGCTTCTGGATGCCCCTCAGCACGAAACAGACCACTGGCGCCGAAAACACTGGGCGGCTCGAACACTGCCCGAGCCGCATCCTCCAGCTCTGCGAGGTCGGCTTCATTGCAGCGACCTGAATGGCTGATGCCCGCGAGCAGCCTAACTAGCCGCGCTCGCGCCGTCTCCGAGGCACAGGGGTGTTCCATCTGAGCGACCATCTGCTCAGCGCCGATCCGCGCCACCTCAAGGTTTCGGCGACCGTCTCGCAGCCAGGTGCCGAGCGCCTTGCGGACCTGCCGCGTGGGAACGTACTCCTCGCCCCACCCGAGCCAAATCGAAAGCGGTACCAGGGCCAGGCTCGGCAGGCGCGGCATCTCCTCGCGCTTCTGCAGAAGTAGGAGAAACAGCTTGCGCTGGTTGACGGCGTAGAGCCCTATATGCGAGCCGCGCCCCTTGCCGCGACGGGCCGGATTATCGAGCAGACCCTCTGCGACCCAGGCGTGCACGGTTCGCGGCTTGATCTCATACCCAGCTGCCAGGGCGTCAGCGATCAAGTCATCGATCGTCCCCGGCCCGGTCACAGTGGTCCACGGCTGCTCCACGCTCACAAATTACATCGACTTGCCCTCTGCCCAAGGCCGTTCGTGCGAGACACAGACCGGTCGCGGTCCCTAAGGTCAGAAGTAGAGGAGCCCGCAGGCCAGTTGCTTGGTCGGCGCTGCCTGCGGGACTCCACATCTGGAACATCTCCATCACAACAGGAAGGACCAGTCCCATGACTCTCGACTCTAAGCCAGCTCCCTCCCCGACGTTCCGGCGGGGACTCCGCCGGTATCGGCGATTGATCACCACAAGTACCCTGCGCGGGTTCTGCCAGGGCGCGGGGGTTCTGCTGTTCGGGGTGCTGGTGTCGCATTTCCGCCACCTGTAACGCTTCGGCAGACCCACAACCTTGGGGAGTAGGAGGGCCCCGGCGGTCATAACGCCAGGGCCCTCCCGTCCACCCAAGGGCGAACCGGCCTCACGCCGACCCAGGTGCCGGACCGTCACCCCTGCTAGTGCCGCATCAGACAACGTTCGCCTCGTTGATGTGCTGTCCGACTGCTGGGCGAGTTTACGGCGCGCTTCTGCTTCGCAGGCCTTGCTCCACGGCGAGGGCGCGGGTCGTGATGTCGCGGTGGAGATACCTGAAGATTTTCAGCATGACGATGGGCAAGTAAACCACCATCAACGATATGGTCGCACTGTCCCAACCCATGCCCGAAGAGACCAGTAGGAAGGTCCTTACATAGCAAGCGATATCGAGAGCTGCGAGAACGTATCCGGCCGCTCGTAGGACACGACCGGAGCGCGGCGTCAGCTCCGCCGTCAGGAGCAGGATTGGTATCTGCGCAGCGAGCCAAATGAGTGGCGAGTAGCTGGCAGCGTAGAGCCCGGAGATGTACAGGCAGCTCGGGACCGGGAAAATGGCGGCCCTGAACAGCATCAGGACACGGAAACCGGATTCATGCTGCTCGACGCTAGTGTTCTGGACGGTGACCGGTGCCGGCTGGGCAGGGACCGTGTGCCAGGGTCGGGGGGTCTTGGGTTTGGGTACGGCGGGTGGGGCCGCCGTGTGCCGGGGGCGGGGGGTCGTCTTGGCTTTGGGTGTGGTGGGTGAGGCCGCGGGCTGCTGTGCGAGGTGGTGCAGGGCTTTGGCGAGGGTGTGGGCGTCCGGGTGGCGCTCGGCGGGGTCTTTCCTGAGCAGGGTGAGGACGAGGTTGTCCCAGGATTCGGGGATGCCCGGGGTGACCGAGCTGGGCGCGGGCGGTTCTTCGGTGAGGTGCGCGGTGAGGTAGCCGAGGGTGTCGGGGGCCTGGAAGGGGAGCCGGCCTGTGATCAGCTGGTAGAGGAGGCAGCCGAGGGCGTAGAGGTCGCTGCGCGGTTCTGGGAATCCGCGTGCCTGTTCCGGGGCCATGTAGGGCGGCGTACCGATGATGAAGCCGCTCTCGGTGAGACGGGTATCGGTCGGATCGACGGCGCGTGCGATGCCGAAGTCGAGGACTTTGGCGGTGCCCGCCGGGGTGATCAGGATGTTGGACGGCTTGATGTCGCGGTGCATGATTCCGGCGTCGTGCGCTGCGGCCAGCGCATGGGCGATCTGCTCGCCCCAACGAGCGGCATCGGCCAGAGTGGCGGCACCCCGACGCATCAGTGTGTCGAGACCCTCGCCCCTGACCAGTTCCATGACGAGGAAGGGGACGCGGTCCTCTCCCTCTCCGTGTTCGCCGAGGTCGTGGATGGTCACGATGTTGGGGTGCTGGAGGCGGGCGGTGAGCCGGGCTTCGCGCAGAAACCGGGCGCGTGCCTCGTCACCGCGGCTCCCGCCACCGGTGAGCAGGGAGATGACCTTGACGGCTACGGGCCGGTCCAAGGTCTCATCTTGGGCCTGCCACACCTGCCCCATGCCGCCTTGGCCGAGCTGACGCACTAATCGGTACCGCCCGACGAGAAGCTGCGCATCCACTGCCATTACTCCCCCAGTTGTTCGTCAACTCGCCTACCTTACTGGGGCTCTCTGGCCACACGGAACGGTGCGTGAAGGCGGCTGCGGATCACTTCTGGGCCTGGGAATCGAGACGGCCGGCTGCAACGAGGCGAACGTTGCCTGATGCGGCACTAGCCGGAGTGGTAGTCGCCGACTTGGCCGGTGCGGGCAGCGGCACCTTGGGGATCTCAGGGCTAGCCTTGGGCAGGCCGAGGTACTCCCGGACGGCGCCGTTGTCGGCGGTCGCGTCCGCGAGCGCGACTGCAGCGACGAAGGCGCGGGCTTGGATGCGCTTGACCTCCTGAGTGGCGTCCTCGATCGGGTATCCGGCGTCGGCGAGCATCCGCACGGAGGTCTCCAAGCTGAGCACCCCGGCCTGGAAGCCCTTGGTGACCTCGTCCAGGACAGCCGCTCGGTCGGTCGGCGTGTGCGGCCCCCACACCAGCTTCGAGGGCAGCGTCTCCCCCGCGGGCCAGCCCTCCGCCTGTCCGGCCTGGTGCAGACGGCACACCATCTTGAACAGCAGCACGTACTTGTGGGCGCGAGCGAGTCGCATGGCGGAGACCAAGGCGTCCAGCGGTCCCAACGCCAGCTGGAGGGCGTAGCCGGACGGGACGGCGGACGGGTCGAGGGTGCCGAGTCCAGACGAGGTGAGCCGGGAGTTGCCCGCCACCCGGTCCAGGAGGTGGTCGACGCGTGCGCGCAGCTCGGCCAGCTGTGCGGAGGTGTCGAGGGTGTCCATGGAGCCACCTTCGGACAGCGACCAGACGGTGCCGGCGCGGACCTGGAGCGGCAGTGTGGCCCCGGTCGTGCGGTCTTTGGGCAGCCGGACTCCGGAGAGGCCGATGATCGGTGTGCCAGTGGTCGCCGACGCGGCGGCCGAATCGGAGTCGGTGGCGGCCAGTTCATCGAGGACCTGCATGACCTTGGCGATGGACGGCTGACCCCAGTGCTCGCCCGCATCGGGGATCGTGTTGGTGACGTGGACGACCGGCAGGAAGTCGATCATCAGGTCGAGTGCCTGGAGGACTTCCCCGTCCGAGCGCACCCGGTAGGCGGCCTTCTCCGGCGGCAGGTTGTAGACGTCCTCGCCCGCCTTCAGGTCCTCCAGGAGCCATTCCGCGTCGGTGAGGTAGCAGGTCACCCCGGACGGTCGGCCCGGCGCCCACCGGTAGGTGCGCGTGATCCGGCCGGTGTCCGCGTTGAGCTGGTCGCCGACGATCACCATGGCTTCCCCGGTGTCGCTGTACGCCCACTCCCGGACGGGCCTTCCGTCCTTGGATTGGCCGGGCTTCGTCGCGGGACCGATCGGCCCCAGCTCGTAGGTGATGCGGCGCAGCCGAGCCTTGAGGCCGCGCCGGTCGTCGGCTGGCAGCTCCCATGCGAAGTGCACCCGCGCCGGGTACTCGGCCGCGTCCACCTCGTCGTCTGTCCACTCCGGGAAATAGAAGCCCGCGTCGATCGTCCTCAGCGCCGGGCGTCCCTTGGCCGGTTCCCACGCGAGCGTGTACACCGCGTCTCCGCACCGTACGGCGGCCCGCTCGCACTGCTGGATGCGCAGCGGCAGGAGTTCCTTCTCTCCCCACTCGCGAAGCCGCCCCTGCACTGCGAGCGCCTGAGCCGCACCGGCGGGCTGCGCCTGGCTGCCCTGGTGCTCCGCGCCGGGCACCACGATGGTCTGCTCGCTGCCCAGCATGTAGCCGAGCGCGGTGTCGATCAGCTTCGACGCGTCGCCGAGCTCCCGCCGCTCAAGCCCGCTCTCGTCACCGGCGACTGCGGCGAGCTGCCCAGCCTGATTGTTGTCGTAAGCGGCGAGGAGCTTGTACGCCTGAAGGCGGCGAAGGTCCTCCGGCGGTACCCAACCGGCAGCAAGTTCCCCGAACGGGCCGGAGCCCCGGCGGATCGGGTTCGCCATGATCGGCTTGTAGTTCAGCCAGCTCCAGGCATCGATGACAAGATCGCGAAGACCCACAGCGCCCCTCCGAGCATCAAGGCCCCACGCCGATGGTTAGCCTATCCGGGCGCGCCACTCGAAATGGCCTGACATGACGTCATCCTCGGCCTGCAGGGCGGAGAGGTCCGACCGATCTGCCATCAACTGCTGTTCATACAGCCTATTCTGAGCCTGCAAGGTGACATGCGGTCATCCTGCTCCTCCTGAACTCGCTTAGCGAGGAGGGGAGGTGAACATGGGCGCACTCAGGTCGCTGATCCGTTGGATCAGGGATGCCAGCACGCCGCCGGGGCAGGAGTCCCGGGGCAACGGATGGTTGACCAACGGCACCCACCTGGCGCAGTTGTCCGCTGCCCTGGTGGCAATCGCCGTCAGCATCCACCGCTGGTAGACCCCGGGACCCCGTGGTTACCGGACGGGGCGGCCTCCCCTGGCAGGTCGGGGTCGCCCCACTCCGAAGCCCATTGCACGCGCAATGGGTTCATACACACGACTCTAACCGTGTGTCATCGCTTGCGGGGAAAAACCACCCGGCCGATCCACGCCCCGGCTACAAAACATGTCTCGCCGGAATGATCTTCGACTTTTGGGAATGATCTTCATCGAGCCGGGGACTAGACCTGGAACTCGCAGTCAGCGCCGAACACGTTCTCGTCCAGCTCGGCCTCCCGGTCTGGGCCGATCTTGCCCCGCTCGACGGCGCACAGCACCTGAGAACGCTCATGCCCGCGCCCGACGATCCTGGCCTGGGCGTACCGGCCTGCAACGAACGATCGCTTCTGCTTGGCCTCGTACTGCTTCGTCCACTCTGGGCTGCCGACCTTCGGTTCCGTCGGCTTCGGGGTCTCCTCTGACGCCTCGACCGCAGCGATCCCCCCTGCGACCACGGCAACGCACGCCAGCTCCACGGCAATCAGCCGCGCCTCCTTCAGCTTCATGATCGCGAACCTGCCAATGCCGGAAATGGCGGACTACGCGTATCGCCACAGCGGGCCCTGTTGGCGATAAGCCTATTGTGGCGATTGCGGCTGTTATCGGCGCCCGTCGAGCCGCCCGTCGTCCATGCCCTTCGGGAGCATGGCGAGCTGGTCGGGGTCGGCCAATTCGGTCAGGCCGTGCACCGCGGCGTCCATGCGGTCCGGGGAGTCCATGCCCGCGACCCAGGTGACCATCTGCCCCTCCAGCTGTGGGTAGTGGCCGACGTGGTGGACGCGGCCCTGCTCGTACAGCTGGGCGACCGGCTCGGCGCGCAGGCGCTTGCCGACCTTGGCGGTGACTTCGAGGATCATCGGCATCAGCAGGCCGCGCGTCTCTCCGTCGCGGGCGAGCTGGTCCCATGCCTGCGTGACGACCTGGCGGGCCATGTCGCCGCCATAGTTGGACTCGACCACGATGGCGTCTGCCTTGAGCTCCATCGCCAGTCGGCACGCGGTGATGCCCCAGTCGTTGGCACCCATGTTCGCGGAGCGGTCGTCCAGGACGTAGAGGTGGTCGTCGAAGCCGAGGGCCATGCCGATGACGCCGGTCTCGTCGCCGACGAGGCTCTCGCCGCCGGCGGGGTCGACGGCGACGACGACGCGGGCCATGTCGAGGCCGGCGAACGCGACGGCGGTTATTCGGTGCTGGTCGATCCAGGCGCGCTGCCAGACGCCGCCTTCCTGTGGGCGGGGCTTCTGCTGGTACAGCGACCACCAGACGCGCTCTCCGACGGCGCGACGGATCTTGGCGAGGGCCTTCTTGCCGTACCGGGCGGGCCACAGCGGTTCGCCGACCTTGCGGCCGAGCGCATCGTCTGGGGTGTCCGCGATGGCGGGCAGGTCGATGATGATCCAGTCCTCGGCGGTCTCGCTCGCCAAGATGCGGCCAGCGAGGTCGTCCTCGCTCCAGCGCGTCTGGATGACGATCACGCTTCCGCCCGGCTCGATGCGAGTGAGGAGGACGGACTGCCACCACTCCCACAGCCGTTTCCGCATGGTGGGCGACTGGGCCTCGGCGTCGTCCTTGATCGGGTCGTCGACCACGGCGAGGTGCGCGCCCTTGCCGGTCAGGCCGCCGCCGACGCCGGCGCAGACGAGCCCGCCCTCGTGGCCGAGGATGTCGAAGCGGTTCGCCGCCTTGCTGCCTGGGTGCAGCGCGATGCCGATCTGCTCGCCCCACGTGGTGATGGCGTCCCTGATCCACCGCCCGTGGTCGTCCGCGAGTTCAGCCGAGTACGAGGCGATCATCACGCGGTGGTCTGGCTGCTGGAGTAGGTACCAGAGCGGCGCCCACCGTGCCGCGCGCCGACTCTTGCCGTGTCGGGGCGGCATGGTGAGGAGCAGCCGGATTGACTCGCCCGCGGCGATGCGCTGGAACGCCTGGTCGATGAGCGCCAGGTGTTCGGCCTGCATCTCTCGTCCGGCGGTGAGGACGGAGGCGAGCGAGCCGGGCGAGCGGCGCATCGCCATGTCCTTCTCGACCTGGGCCAGCTCGGCACGCAGCTGCGGTGATGCCTTGGCCGCGATGGCGCGACGCCGGTCGGCGGGCAGCGTGCGGTACTGGACGAGGAGTTCGGTCGTGGCCGGCATCAGCTGGCCTCGCCCTCGGTGGCGGCGATGAGCTGGGCCAGTTCGCCGGCGGTGACGGTCTCCACTGTGATCGGGCCCTCGTCCGGGCCGGACAGCTCGGTGCGGGTGGGCTCGTCGATTCCGAGCAGGCGGGCGTCGCGCTCCAGGATGCGCACGGCGCGGTCGATGGCGGGCAGGTCACCGTCCTTGACGGCACGTCGGAACGCGACGAAGAACAGGCGCTCCAGCCGCATGTGGTGGAGGGCGCGAAGTTCGTCGACGGAGACTCCGAGCTCGGTGTGCCGCTCCTGGAGGGAGAGCTGAACGTCCTTGCAGGCGTAGCGGATCAGGGCGGCGTCGTCGGGCGACTCCTTGCCCTTGGCGTACAACTCGGCGCCATAGCCCTGGGGGTAGGCGATCCGATCGGAGTTGATCGTCGGGTCGGCGGCCAGCTTCCGGCCGATGGTCAGCCAGTCAACGCCGGCAAGCTGAAGCTCGACGGCGTCGGCGCGGCGTTGGGCGATCGCGGCGCGCTGCGCCCGAGTGGGGCGGGCCATTGGCGCGGTGGTCCTTCCGTGCGCCCCCGCGCCGCTTCTATGATCCCTCACTACTCGGGTCAGCGGAATCGGTGCCTCGATCATCAGCGTCGGCGTAAAGTTGGGGCATGCAGCCGATCGAGCTGGACGGCATCAAGTCCGGGGTAGTGCAGTCGGCCCGGGGGTCCGCGGATGTCGCGCACCGGGTGGGACAAAGGCGGGTACGCCTAGGTGACCTGGTCGCGGGCTCACTGTCCCCCGCGATCAGCAGCATGGAAGTCATCTGCGAAGGCCCAGCTGATATCGGCGCTCTCCCGCTTGCCCACCTGCTCGCGACAATTGAGCTCGCCGATGAATTCGTTCACTCGAATGGTGATCGGCTCAGCGGTCTCACTGCTGCTCACGACGCCGCCAAGGGCGGGTTGTGGCTCCACGCGACGGGCGGCGGGAAGACAGGGGCGTACCTCGGCCTGGTGGCCGCCGCCTCTTGGCGAGGCGAGCCCATAGCTCGGGCCGTTCAGCGGGCCGGACGACTCCACCGCCATGGCTTCGCTGGTGCATTGAGCCGGCTAGAGTCCGGCTTTCTTCTCGCTCACTCGCTCCAGTCAGCCCGCATCTGGGATACCGATTCGGATGCGGGCTTTCCGCAGCCAGTCGATCACGAGCCGCTAGCCATTGCCTGCGGAATCACGAGACTCAGTAGACCTCTGATTCCCAGGGCCCCCGGACCGATCTTCGCGGCCGGTCGCTTCGGGGTGGGCGACCACGGGCTGGTCTTCGGCCTGGCTGCCTGATCGATCACACCCTCCCGGTTCTTCAACTGAGAGGTGAGCTATGCGTCATGTCCTGGAGTCGCCGTGGTCTGTGGAGGCCATGGTGAAGGCCTTCGGGGTCGGCGTGGCGGCGGTCTTGGAGCTGCTGCTTCAGCTGCTGCGGCAGAAGGCGGGGCGGCCCTGTCCGCGTTTTGCGGGCGTGCGGCGGACTCCGGTGCGGAAGTCCGCACGGCGGGCTGGTGAGCTTCGGCGGGTGCACCGGCGGTGGGCTGGCCGGTCTGTGCCGGACAGCGGGCGGCGACCCATTGGCGCCCTGCCAGCCGGCCGGCCGCGGGTGCGCTCGTCGGCGGCTCGACGGCGTCCCGTGAACCGGCGCTCCTAGTGCGTGCACCTGGGGCCGGCACGTCAACACGTGCTGGCCCCAGGTGCGTTCTCACAGCAAGGTCATTTGCCCGTGGTCCTGCTGGGGTGGCTGCAGTGGCGGGGGCACGTCGGGGGCCGCGCGGTTCTGCCGGAGCCACCAGGCGAACTGCCAGTTGCGGCAGGTGCTGTAGCGGCGGAGGGTGCGGCGGGGCTCGGTGGCAGGGATGTTATGTGGGCCCCAGCCGGTGATCGGGCGAGCTCCGACGAGACGGACTTCGAGGCCCGAGACCAGGGCGGGGCCTTCCCAGTGGTAGCCGGAGACAGGCTCGAAGGCCAGGTGCGCATTGGCTCCCCAGTTCCACGGCTGTGGGAGGGCGCAGAGGTACCAGGCGAGTGGCGGGTTGGCGGTGGGCAGGTGGAGGGTCTGGAGTTTGGTGTGGGGGTGGACGATGGGGCGGTCGGGTCGGCCGAAGGACCGTAGGCAGTGCTGATCGAGCGCGATGTTGCGGATGCCGGCGAGCCACATGATGCCGTAGTCCTCGCGTGCTCGTATTTCTACTTTGATTCGGTCTTCCACAGCCGCCCCATTTCCTAATTGGCTGATTCGAGAGAATTTCTCTCCTTTGCCAATTTTATCAAGAATTCCACCAATTCAAGATGCTTGCCATGTCGAAAGTCGTTCGGATAGGGCATGTTGAATTCCTCCTCGAATGCCTTCCTGTAGTCGGCTTCCGAGAGGGCGCGGGGGCCCTTACAGACGGCCTTGAGGTTGGAGTCGGCCACGTCGCTGATCTTCACGTGCTCGAAGTAGGGCGTCAGCAGGGCTTCCAGGGTCTCCGGGGTGTGGAAGCGGAGCTTCTGCCACTTCCCCTGGACGAAGTTCATCTCCACGTTGTTGTCGTCGAGGAAGGACATGTTGACCGCGCCGCCGGTGGTCGCGCGGTTGGCGTTCTCCATCCGGGTTTCCTTGGCGAGGCTGCGGGTGCCGATGCACACGGTCCCCTCGGCCGAGCACAGGGCGTTGACCGTGGCGAGGACCCAGTGCTGGTAGTCGGTGGTCGTGGTGGCGTTGATGACGGAGTCGAGGACCACGACGTCGAAGAGTCCGCCCGAGCGGAGCTCTCGGTGAAGGGCGCGGATCATGGCAACGACCTCGCGGATGTCGACCGCGTACTTGCCGGGCGCGGTGCGGTACGGCTCGTAGTCGAGGACCGAGTAGCCCTTGCCCCTCAGCATCTTGGCGTAGTCGCCGTGGCCGGCCCCGAAGTCGATGACGCGCTGCTCGGGCTTGAGCCACGGCAGGACGAGCCTCTCCCAGGTCTCGGAGCCGTAGGTGAGGCCGGCCTTGGCCTTGGACGTACGGACCCTGAGCCTCTTCGGCTGGACGATGTGCTGGTTCCAGACCGGGGCTTGGCCTTCGATGGCGGTCCAGTCGTAGACGCCGTACTCGCCGGTGAGGTCGGCGTGGAGCTGGGCAGCCTCCGGCGAGGGGACGGTCCAGGCGAGCAGGTCGAAGCGGTGCGCGGCGGCGACGACGGCGTACTCGGCGTTGAGGATGATTCGGCCCTGGTCGTCCATCACGACGGAGCCCCAGGGGCCGTGGCCGGCGCACATCTGGCCGATGGCGTTGACGAAGGCGGCGTTCTTCTGGTCGTCGACCTGGATGGACTGCCAGGGCACCCATGACCAGCCGCCCATGTCGCCGGGCTCGGCGTGCACGATCGACGCCTCGGTCTCGACCTTGTTGTGGAGGAGGTTGAAGCGGATCTCGTCCTGGAGCCGGACGGTCGTGCCGAGCATGACGGCCGGGGTGTGGGTGATGCCGAGGGCGGTCATGCCCTTGGTTCGCTGGTGGCCTGCGACCAGCGTCCCGTTGGCGTTGAGGATGACGGGCTTGACGATGCCGTGGCGGCTGATGCTGGCCTTGAGCCGCTCGAATGCCTCGGGGCTGAGTCGGCGGGGGTTGTAGTCGGCGGGGCGCAGGTCTGCGAGTGGGTACGCCTTGTGGAACGTGGTGGTGGGGATCGCGCTCATCCGGCATCGGCCTGCTTGTGGGCGTGCTGGAGCAGGTGCCAGCCGAAGCCGAGGTCGCCGTTGGTGTCCTCGATGAACTTGTCGTGGAGCGCGGAGAGGGCCTGGACCTCCTCGGCGGTGATCCGCACGCGGGTGGAGGACCACTGGAGGTAGCCCCACTGGAGGTAGTCCACGGTGGCCTTCTCCCCGGTTCCGGCTCCGTCGCTGGTCAGGTCGAGCAGGCCAGGCAGCTCGACGTCATCGAGGAGCGAGTCCAGGTCGTCCTGGTCGTAGCCGGTGCCCTCCAGGTCGGGCAACTCGGCGAGGATGTCGGCGAGGAGCGCCGTGTCGTACCCGGCGAGGTCTGAGGTGCGGTTGTCGACGATGACGATGCGGGCGGCGGCCTCGTCGTCCACGTCGATCCAGGTGACGGCGATATGGTCCCAGCCGAGCTCAAGTGCCGCCTTGAAGGTGTGGTTGCCGGCGAGGATCTCGTTCGGGCGGCCGGTAAGGGTGCCGCGGTTGACGACGATGGCTCGGTACTGGCCGTTGACGGTGAGGGAGTCGCTGATGGCTGCGAGGTCACCGGTGCGCGGATTGCGGTGGTACGGCGAGAGGTCGCCGACGGGCACCGCGAGCGGGAGAAGCGGTTCGGGGATGCGGGGAGGAGTCATCGGGCAGGTCCTCTGGTAGGCCGTTTCCCCGCGCCCTACTGGGGGTCAACCCTAGACGATGACGGCCGGGCCCGTCGGCGATCGATGCCTTGGGAGCCGGCCAGCATGCGGCAGCGCCCCGCCGATGTGGCGGGGCGCTGTGCTGTAGTCAGGAGTGCCTACTTGCCGGCGTCCTCGGCGCGGGCCTGCTCCGGGGTGATCTCTCCGGCGCAAAGGCGCCGGATGATGTCCCTGCGTTCGGTGCGGGCACGGCGCCCGGTGTGGGCGAGTTCGGCGGCAAGGTCGAGTCGTTCGTAGAGATCGTCGAGCTGGATGTCCGTGATGTTGCTGGCGGTTGGGCGCTGCACGGGTGGCTCCTTCGCTGCTGGCTGGACGAGACGGTAGCCGGTCCTGCGGAGCTGCCCGGTCCTGGAGGACGCGGTGACGTGGAACTTACCGAGGAGGATTGGGCGGCGTCTGGCTGGCCCTCCGATGGTCTCGACTTCGGCGCGGTGTGGTCCGACGCTGACGACGCGGATTCGGCGGCCCTCGTCCAAGGGGTTCAAGGACTCGTAGACCTGACCTTCAGTCACCTGCTGTTGCATCGGCAGACCCCGTCAGGAAGGCACCAGGAGTCGCATGACGTGCACCAGATGGCGCCGGGGGTCGGCGGGGTGCGTTCGGGCTCGGTGCTGGTGATATCGGTCATGCTGCGGTCTCCGGGTGTGCCTGGGGACGGTCGTTGAGGGCTGCGAGGAGCTCGGCGCGGTGCTGGGCGGCGCGGGGATCCGGCGTGGCCGGCGGCAGGCGCCAGGTGGCCCGCGGGGGTGCCGGACGGTTGCGCTCGGCGAAGATGAGCCGTAGTGGGCCGTATCGCTCGGTCATGAGGTGGGCGTAGAAGTCCGGGTCGGCTGCACTGTCGCTGTTGTAGGTGACGGGCATGTGAGTCCTTCGGGTACGCGAGGACCCGCCCCAGGAGTGGTGTGGGGCGGGTCCGATTCGTGGGTGGTGCGGCGCCCTGCGGTGGCCCCGTCTGGGGGCCGGCGCCTGGCGGGTGGGGCGCGGGGGGTTGCCGCCCGCAGGCACGGTTGGTGAGGGCGCCGCTTCCACGGCGCTGTCGGTCAGGGGCTCCGGATGGGGCGGTGTCCCTGACCGACAACCTGACCGTATCACTTAGCTAAGTTGTTGCCTATCTTTTCTCAAGGCTGCGATGCATCGGCGCACCGAATCCGAAGCCGTCGAGCGGCTCGGTGCCGAGCTCGTCCGGGTTGCCGTCGAGGATCAACAGGCTGTCCTGCACGGGCTTCGCCGGGCGCCCAAAGTCGGCGCCCGTCATGCACGACCAGAGCCGTCGAGGCTCAGCACGCGGCGGCGGGGCCGCCGGCTGCCCGGTGACCGGGAGAACCACTACCACCGTGGACCACTTGGCGCCGACCTCACGGAAGGCGTTGGCGGGGAGCGGCGCGATCGACCCGCCGGACTCTTCGACATGGTTGCGGAACTGGACGGCTGCGCGGTCGCTCCAGTAGGTGATCCCTTCGGACATGATGGCGACCAGCTTCCCGCCCGGCCTGACGAAGCCTTCGGCGTGAAGCACGTGGTGAAGGTCCTGGCGCTTGGCGAAGGGCGGGTTCATGACCACCGCGTCGTAGTCGGGGCGGCGGGGCCACTTCAGGAAATCCCCGGCGATCACCGTTCGGGCATACCCGGCACTTCGGATGGCGTCGGCACTGTCAGCATCCAGCTCGATGCAGTCCACGGCCGCACCGGCGGCGGCCATCTCGCGAGCTATCGCGCCGTCGCCGGCGGACGGCTCCAGGGCCTGGTGACCAGAGGTCAGTCCTGCTAGATCTGTGAGGAGTTCGGCGATGTGCTGCGGCGTGGGGAAGAACTGACGCTCGATGATTCGCTCGCGCGCCGTCTTGGCCTGTCCGGCGGCCAGGAGCGCGGCAACGGCCCGGGCTGCGCCGCCGGGAAGCAGGTGGGCCTGGCGGCTGCGGTTCCACTTCCCGCCTACGGCGACGAGGAGCGCATCGGCGCGCCGGTAGAGCCCGGGGTCGAGGTCGGTCGGTAGGCGCAGCTCCTCCCCGCAGGCGACCGCTTGCTCCAGGACGGCGCGGGTCTGTTCGTCGATCTTCACGGCGTGCTCCTCGGGACTGGAAGGGGCGGCGCGACTGGGCCGCCCCTTCGGCGGGTGTTGGTCAGACGGTCTGGCCGTCGGCGGCCTCGGGCGTGTCGGCGGGGCCGGCCGCCTCCTGGGCGGCGGGCCGCTCCTCGGCCGGAGCTGGGGTGGTCGCATCCTCACCCTGTCCGCTGTCGGGGGTGGCCGGAGTGCCCGAGAGCTCGGTGGCCGGGGCGTCCTCGTCGGGCGTCTGGGCGCCACCCTCAGCCTCTTGGGTACCCGTCAGGTTCGGGGCGACTGCCTCGGGGTTGACGGCGATGATGTGGGCCTCGGAGGCGGCCTTGGCCTGGCGGAGCTGGAAGGTGGCCCTGGCGAGGGACTTGGCCACCCGGTCCATCTGCGCCAGGCGTGAGCCGAACTCGCCTTCGAGGGCGGTTGCAAGGTCGGGCAGCGCCATGGTGCCGATCTCGTCGAGCTTGGCGATCACCCGTTCGATCTGGTCGAGCTGAGTGCGGGTGGCCTTCTTGTGGGCGCTGCGCTCGGCGCGCTGCTCCTCCGTCAGGTCCTCCAGTGCCAGGATGAAGGGCTGGCCCTGCTGCTGCTTCACCTGGTAGGTGAAGTGGAGCAGTTCGTTCTCGCTCGCGAACTCCCCCCGTGCCCACTTCGCAAGCACGGAACGCTGGTTGGCGGGAGCGAGCTGGGAGATCTGCACTGCGGCCTGGGTGCCGATGACGCCCTTGTTGACCTGCTCGGCGGCCTCGGGGATGAGGTCCAGCAGCTTGAGACGGAGGTTGACGAACTGGGTGGTCTTCCCGAAGTCGGCCGCCACGCTCTCCTTGGTCGCGCCCTCCTCGTCGTCGAGGATCTTCTGGAACGCGCGGGCCTCCTCCAGCGGGGTCATGTCCTCGCGGTTCAGGTTCTCGGCAACCGCGTCCTTGAAGCTGCGCAGGGTGTACGGGCCGTCGATGACCACGGCGTCGATGGTTTCCGCCTCGTTCATGTGGGCGGCCCTCCAGCGGCGCTCTCCCATGACGATCTCGTAGCCGCCGAGTTCGGCGTCCTCACGGACGATGATCGGCTGGAGTTGGCCACGCTCCGCCATGGAGGCGGCCAGCTCCATCAGGGCTGCGGTGTCGAAGTATTCACGGGGCTGGCCCTCATTGCGGTGAACCTCGGCAACCTTGAGGGCGACGACTGCCTTGCCCTTGACGGCGACAGCCTCGTCGGCGGCAGGGACGGCCGGAGCCAGGACCGGAGCAAGAGTGTCGACGGCGACGGTCTCGGCCTCGACGGCGCCGGGTGCGGGGTGAGCCGGCACGGGGGGCGCGACGGCAGCCGGCTTGCGAACGGCGGCCTTACGGACGGTGCCGGTCTTGCGGGTGGCGCTGGCCTTGCGGGCTTCGGTCTTGACGGTCATTTCGGGCTCCACTCCAAGAGGTTTCCGGGGACTTCCCTCGTCCTTATGTCTTAATTTTATACGCATAAGGGGGATGGAGCAAGTCTGAATTTTGACTTTTTGCAGGTCAGGCGGCCTATTGGCTGGCCTGGGAGGCCGTCAGCGGGGAGAAGGCGAGGACGCCGCCGGACGGGATCCCATCTCGATGGCCCCAGGCTCAACAACAGCGATGTGGCACAGGACGCGCGCGGCTTCGTCCGCAGCAATCCCTTGGCGGCTTGCCGCTTCGGCCTCCCGAAGGCGTGCCAAAACCCGGGCGCGGTCGATCATCAGGACTTCCCCCTCGTGACACCGAGGGCCACGGATCGCCTACAGGGGATGCGCGCGCGACGAAACGGCCGGTCCAACAGCCTCGGCAAGGCACCCCCGAGCCGCCCATGATCGGCGACCTTCCGGTAGCTTGCATCGTGTCACGACACATTGTCAATGATCATTAACATTCGGAATGGGGGCATCGTGCAGAGCCAGATCATGGCAACATCCCCAGGGCGCGAGACGCACTGATGCCCGCGAACCATCCGCCTCCGGAGGCGCCAGGAATCCTGGCCGCCAAGCTCGACCTACTTCTTCGTCGGCTGGCCTCCCGCACGGGCCACGTGCCGTCCGTCCGCGAGCTGGCCGCCAGAACAGCCCCAGCAGGCACGGACAAGCCCGCCGTCTCCCATCCTGTCATCAATGACCTACTCAACGGTACGAAGTCGAATCCCCCCTGCACTACGATCCAAGCGGTCGCGCAAGCGTTCGAAGCACCGTCTGCGTACCTGCTGCCCGGATGGAACGACCTGACCTCTCTCACCGTCTACGAACAGGAACAGCGTGCTCGCGAGGCGCTGCGACTGGTCGCGGGTCTCGGTTCGGAGGCGTTGGACGAGCTGGTGGCCGCCGCGCACGAAATCCGTGAGCGGCACGCGCCCGGGGCTGGGCCGGTACCCGAAGTGCCGGACGTACCGCCGCTTGCCTCCGAGCCCACAAGGCCCGGCCGGCGACGGGGAGGACGGCGCAGCGACGCCGAGATGGCGGCTCGGGCCGCCGACAACTGAGGAGGTTAGACCACAGCATGTTGGACGCCCTGATTTTCGGGCTGTGCACACTTGTCGGAGTCGGAGGGACCGTAGCGAACCTACGAGTGGCCTGGCGGCGCCGACATGAAGAGGACTTCGGTATCTCGCGATGGGCACGGGCCGCAGCATTCGCGGTAGTGACGGTCGGAGTAGCTCTGGCGATACCCCCTCTTGCGAACGCCGTAGAGTCCCTGACCGGCATTCAGAACGTGGCCAAGCTCGGCGCGCATCTGTGCGCCGTCGCCTGGTGTTGCAGCCTTCAGATCATGCTCGTGGACTGGGCGTACGAGCAGTGGGCGGTGCCGACCCACGCGGGGTACAGGGTGTTCCTGGCCTTCGGAGTGACTGCCGCCCTCATCCCGCTGTTCATCGCCGCTTCAGACGACGCGGAGAACATCGAGTTCACGACCGAGTTCGCAGGCAACCATACGGTGCACTCGTACCTGCTGGTGTATCTGACGTACGTGGCCGTGACGTGCGCCGAGCTGGTCTTTCTGTGCCTGAAGGCGGGCGGGATCAACCGCCGCGCAGGCCGCGGCCGTCAAGCGGCCGGCCTGAGAGTCGCAGCGATCGCTGCCCTGTTCGGCCTGGCGTACGCCGCCAGCAAGGGCAGTTACCTGGTCACCTACGCCATGGGCCGGCCCTGGCCGCTGGAGCTGGAGGAGAAGGTGTCGCCGACGCTGTCCGGGGTCTCCATCGTCCTGCTGATCGTTGGCCTGTCGATCTCGGCGAGTGCACTGCGCCGGTCGTCCGAGCAGCAGGGCGAGTGCGTGAAGGCCTCGCAGTAGCGCGCCAGGGCCGCTCACACTCCCCGCGTGCGTGAGCGGCTCTGGTAGCAATCGAGTGCGGCTTGGAAGTCAGCCCAAGTCAGGTCCGGCCATAGGACTGGAGAGAAGTACAGCTCACTCTGGAAGCCCTGCCAGGGGAGAAAACCGCTTAGGCGCTGCTCTCCGGACGTTCGGATCACCAGGTCCGGGTCCGGCTGGCCGCTGGTGTACAGGTGCCGGGCTATGTCCCTCTCTTCGAGGGCATCCACAATCTCCTCGGCGCTGTACCCACGGGCTGCGAGTTCCGCGACGGTGCGACGGAAGGCGCCCACCAGTTCCTCACGTCCTCCGTACGCCACTGCGATATTGACCTGCACCGCGGCGGACTTGGGCGCTTCGATGGCCGCGATCAGCTCCATGATGTGGGCCGTGCGATCCGGGAGAAGACCGAAGTCACCAATCGGGCGGATGTCCCAGCGGTTGGCTGCGCGCAGGCTCAGGACCAGGTCCTCGATGATGCCGATCAACGGCGCGAGCTCGGCTGCTGGTCGTTGCAGGTTTGCCACCGACAGCAACCAGAAGGTGACGACCTGGACATCGCTCTCCTCGCACCAGGCCAGCACTTCCCGGACCTTGGCGGCTCCAGCCCTATGCCCTTCGGTGGTGGGCAACCCCTGCGCTTTCGCCCATCGCCGGCTGCCGTCAACGATGATCCCGAGGTGTCTCAGCTGCGTGCCGCTGGCCGACTGCACACGGCTCAGTGAGCTGCTGATGACGGCTTCCCCGGGCTGCGCCAGTCCAGAACCACACGGCCCGGCTCGATGGTCCTGATGCCCTTGGCCGAGGCCTGAAAGACCTCGATCTTGGTGAGGAACAACGACGCGATGCCGCGCTTGGACTTACCAGGGGCGTGCTCCCACCAAGAAATGGCCTTGTCCACGTCGTGGATCCTCGGCGCGGCGATGGCCTGTTCGAGAAACCGAAGCCGCGTCTGTAGCTTCTTCGTCTCGGCCTTGGTCTGCCGCTCGACCTCATGAAGGGTCGCCCTGCTGACCTTTGCATCAAGGTAGTCGCGAGCCAGTTGCCCGGCGGCTCCCTTCAGCTCCTTGATGCGGGCCTTGGCGGCGGCGGCTTCGGCTGCTATCTCCTGCCGGGCGCCCTCCAGAGCCTCCTGAGTGCCACGGAGCAGAAGCCTGGCGAGCAGGTACTCGGCAACATGCTCCTCCAGCAACTCCGCATCGATCCGGACTTTTCCGCACCCTGACGTGCAGCGGTACCCAGGAGCGTCGGAGTTGGAGCGAGACGCCGTCAGCGGCTGCTGGCACAGGCCGCAGACCGCCAACCCGCCAGTGAAGGCGTAGTCGTAGGCGTCCTGCGCGGGTGCCGGCGCCTCCCTCTCATCAAGCGCCCTGAGCTCAAGGAACTCCTCGGCCGTGATGATCCGGGGCTTGCCGGTCTCAGTCAGCTTGCCGCCGGCATCCTCGGCCAGCCCTGCGATCATCGGGCTGCGCAGCAAGCGGCCGACCGTCATGGAATTCCACTCTGCGCCGCGTGTACCCCGGTACCCCTGGGCGTTCATCCACTTGGCGATGTCCGCCTTGGTCGAACCGGCGGCACGGCGGGAGGCGGCTTCGCGAACTGGTGGTACCTCAGCCTCGCGCAGTCGCGTGCCGTCAATGTCGTCGAAGCCGTATTGCCTCGGCATGCCGTCCTACCTAGCTTCCTGTCGCAGTGCCCCGATCCCGCCATGGCGACAACTTCTTGTTAAGTTGCCGCCACTTCTGGACCGACCAGACGCTCCCCTACCGGAGCACCATTGGCAACCCCAAGGCTTCCCGGAGGGAGGCTGTGGGGACCTTCACCGTTCCGCCCAGCTTCAGCGTCACCACCGGGAAGTCACCCGCGCGGATCAGATCCATGGCCTTATTACGGCCGATTCCGAACGCCCGAGCAGCCGTCTCTACGTTGACGATCGCTGGCAGATCAAGCAGCTCACCCAGAGTCATCGCCTTCGACCCGACCGAGCTTGCCAGTTTTGCAGTTGTCATCAGCTGCCGCGTTTCTCCCCCGCGCACAACTGCTCCGCAGCATACGGTATCGACACCCAGCCAAGGCAAGATATGGCACGCCAGAGCCGGTCGACGCATGAGGCACCCCCCATTCAGTGACGCTCCGTAGTTGATCACTGTCAAGTACGTGCAGCTCAAGTGGCCATTTCTCGACATGCCCACAGCCATCCCGCCCCCATCACCGCACTGGTGTCCGAGATGCAGGGCAAGATGGATCATCCTGATGCACCACTTGCGCACAGGAACCACACCAAATGGTCGGCGCAACCGCCGACCCTCGCCCATGGGGGGCACATGTTCGAGGACAAGACCTACAAGCGTTGCGGCTGCGAGGGGCCGCTGTTCCATCGACGTGGGGCGTACAAGGGGCAGCCCATGCTCGACGAGGACGGCAACCAGAAGACCGGCCGCCTGGAGGCCGCCTGCTCTCAGCTCAGCCAGCGCGGCCACGGCACCTGGTACTACAGCATCGAGCTGCCGCTGAAGGTTGGGGGGAAGCGAAACCGAGCGGTCGAGGGCGGCTTCCGGACCCAAAAGCGAGCAGCAGCCGAGGCGAAGAAGGCGTACAATCTCGCGCTCGCCGGCGTAGATCCACGCTCCAAGCTCACCCTGAGGGCGTACATGACGGACTGGCTCGACGGAAAGGAGGACCTGGCCAAGTCCACCGCCGACAAGTACGGCCAGCACATACGCGACTTCATCGAGCCCTACATCGGCCACGTCGAGCTGGTCGACCTGCGCCCCGATCACATCCGAGAGATGTTCACCGCGATAGCTGACGAGAACTCCGCGCGGGACGCGCACCATGCCCGAGTCGAGGCACTGACCGAGGACTGCGAGGCCAAGCAGGCCCTGTGGAAGCAGATCCCGCGTGGAACGCGCGCCGGCCAGGCCAAGAGGGCAGAAGCCCGCAGGGCCTGGGACGAAGCAAAGATGGTCCTGCGCGACGAACGCAAGAAGCTCAAGCGGCTCACCGGCCCCGTCACCCAGCACCGCATCCTGGCGACCCTCTCCTCCGCCCTCGAAGACGCCGTCAGCAACGAGAAGGCCACACGCAACTGGGCAAGCCTCGTCAACCTGACGCCCGCCCCGAGGCCACGCGCCCTGGTGTGGACCCCGGGCCGAGTCGCCGAATGGAGGCGCACCGGCCAGAAGCCCTCCCCCGTCATGCTCTGGACTCCCGAGCAAACCGGCGAGTTCCTCGACGCCACCCACGACGACCGCCTACACGCCCTCTGGCACCTTCTCGGACTGCGTGGGTTGCGCCGCGGCGAAGCCTGCGCCCTGCCCTGGTCCGAGGTCGACCTCGACGCCCGAACCATCCACATCAGCCGACAGATCGTCACCGTCTCCTACGAGACGTTCCATGAAGACCCGAAGGCCGACAGTATTCGGACCATCTCCATCGACCGGGAGACCGTCGAACTCCTCCGCCTGCTCCGCGAACAACAACTCGCTGAGCAGGAAGCCTGGAACGCCGGCCACAAGGACCAGGCATGGCAGGACAGCGGGGCTGTCTTCACCAAGGAAGACGGGTCGATGTACCACCCCGACTACCTCACACACCGGTTCCTGCACCTGGTCGAAAAGATGGACCTGCCTCCGATCACCCTGCACGGCCTCCGTCACGGCGCGGCCGGCATCGCGAACGCGGCTGGGATGACGCTCAAGGACATCTCCGACCTGCTGGGCCACTCCGGCATCCAGATCACTGGAGACACCTACACAACCGTCTTCCCGCAGTTCAAGCAGGCTCAAGCCGAGGCCTCCCTCAGCGTCGTTCCGAGGGCCCGGCGGGTCACTGAGGCAGCCGAGCCCGTGACGCCACCAGTCGCGACGCCTTCCACCCACCGCGAGCGGGCGAAGGCACGGAGGAAGGTCCGGGTGCTGGCTGCTAGTTGAGCTTGACGCGATCGCGGGGATGGGGCCCGCGCGGTCATCGCATGGAATCTGACACACAGGGATCAGGCCTGTGTGGTCGCTGTCACGGTGTTCGGCCGCCTCGCGGACCGTCCGACCGCGCTTCGTCTTGCCGACCGCCGGAGGGTCGACGGTGGCCTGCCGGACGGCATCAGCGTCAACCTGTTTACCGAGCGTTTCCCATTGGGTGATTCTCGGCCTGTTGTACCCTCGCCCAGCGGCTCATCCCGTAGTGTTTTCCCAGGTAGGCCCTTGTTCTGCGGAGTGGGGCGGGTGGGACTCGAACCCACGACCCAGGGATTATGAGTCCCTTGCTCTAACCGGCTGAGCTACCGCCCCGTCCGCCGTGCAGCACGGTGCGAGGACCGGTGCAGCAGCAGACGGCCCCTCAGGGCCGTCCCCGGCAGCATAGCTGGTCGATCAGCCGTGGTGCGCGCCGGGGGAGCATCCGGGTGCGCGACGGTACACCCGGCCCGACCTGGGGCTGTCGATTGCGTCTAGCCGCCACCGGGGTGAAGCTGGAGGCCCGATCGACGGGTGCTCCGGCTCCGAGGATGGTGGCGGGTGATGGTCCGTAAACGTACCGACTGGCGGGTGTGGGCCGGTGCGGCCGCCGTGCTCGCGCTGACGGCCTCCGGGTGCGGCTCGTCCGGGCCGGGCGGCGGCGCGGCGGGCTCCGCGCGGAGCGCGGCCGCGAGTACGGGCGGCTCCGGCTCCCGTACCGCCACCGCCGGCGCCTCCGCCTCCGCCTCCGCGCACGGCTGGAGCAAGGACCGGATCCTCGGTGCGATCGCCCGGCACCCCGGCACCACCCGGACGGCCAAGGCCACCGGTCTCAGCGGGCTGGTCGGCGCGGTCTTCACCCACAACGCGGACGGCGACCACTTCTGCACCGCCAGCGTCGTCGACAGCGCCGGGCAGAACCTGATCATCACCGCCGCGCACTGCGTCTACGACCCCGTCGCGGGCCAGCGCAGCGATGTGGTCTTCATCCCCGGCTACCGCAACGGCGAGACCCCCAGCGGCGTCTGGCCGCTGGTCTCGGTCACCGTCGACCAGAGCTGGAAGGACAACGGCAACCCCGACCTGGACGTGGCGTTCGCGATCGTCCAGCCGCAGAACGGCCGACAGGTGCAGCAGGTGCTCGGCGCCAACACGCTCGGCATCAACCAGGGGTACCGGCTGCCGGTCCGGGTGACCGGCTACCCGAGCAGCGGCGACGTGCCGATCACCTGCGCGAACAACACCACCCAGCAGAGCCCGACCCAGCTGCGGATCGACTGCCCGGACTACACCGGCGGCACCAGTGGCAGCCCCTGGATCACCGCCCTGGACCCGCAGACCCACTCCGGCACGGTGGTCGGCGTGATCGGCGGCTACCAGCAGGGCGGGGACAGCCCCGACGTCTCGTACACCTGCTACTTCGGCGACCAGGTGCAGGCCCTCTACGACCGCGCCACCGGCTGACACCCGCCACCGGCACGTCGGCCGCGCCGAGAACCTGCCGCCACGGGGTGGCGCAGCGGGTCGGCCGCCTGGTAGATCTTGCTCCTGACCTGCCGCGAGGCGGCACGGCCCCGGGGAGAGGGATCACGAATGGCACGCGTCCGGCCCGGTGCAACCACGGCCGCCCGGCGGCTCACCGCCGCGCCCGCCGCCACCGCCGCCGTGGCCGCGCTGCTGATCGCCGCCGGCACCTCGTGCTCGCCGTCCGGGCAGCCGCAGGCCCACAGCACACCCTCCTCGCGCCCGGCCGAGCCCGGCGGGACGAGCAACCGGGTCGGCACGCTCTTCCAGGACGCCCTGAACGGCCCCCGGGGCTGCACCGCCAGCATCGTGCACAGCCCGCACCGCAATCTGCTGGTGACCGCCGCGCACTGCGTCTACACCGCCTCCCAAGGACAGCTGGACAATCTGGTGTTCGCCCCCGGGTACCGCAACGGCGAAGCTCCGTACGGCACTTGGAAGGCCATCGCGACAACCGTCGACCCGCACTGGACGGCCGGCGGGGATCCGGAGTACGACGTCGCCTTCCTCGCCCTGGACGCGCAGGACGGCCGGCAGATCGAGGACGTGCTCGGTGGCAACCCGCTGGGCACCGACGCGGGGTTCGGCCTGCCGGTCTCCGTCACCGGCTATCCGAACGACAGCCAGAACCCGATCACCTGCGCAGGCCGGACCAGCAAGTACAGCGCCACCCAGGAGCGGTTCGACTGCTACGGCTACACCGACGGGACGAGCGGCAGCCCCTGGCTGACCTCCGACGGCAAGGTGGTGGGCGTGATCGGCGGCTACCAGCAGGGCGGGGACACCGAGCAGACCTCGTACAGCATCACCTTCGACCACCGGGTCACCGACCTGTACCGGCAGGCCACCGCCTGAGCCGCGCGGTGGCCGCCGCCGCCGCGGACAGCGGCGCGGCGGCGGGCCGCGCCGCGCCGAGCCGAGCCGGGCCGGGAAACACGAAGGCCCTCCGGTGACCGGAGGGCCTTCGCTCTGCGCACTCACCTGGAAGACAGGTGAAGCTCCCGCAATTGGACTCGAACCAATAACCTGCCGATTAACAGTCGGCTGCTCTGCCAATTGAGCTATGCGGGACCGAACTTGCAGCGCCGGACGGCCTTGGCTGGCCTTCCGAGCTCCCGCAATTGGACTCGAACCAATAACCTGCCGATTAACAGTCGGCTGCTCTGCCAATTGAGCTATGCGGGATTGAGCTCCTGCTCCGGTGCCGGATCCTCCCCGGCGCCTCGGCGCTCGCTGCGGGACATACATTAGCGCACTCAGGGGGGTGGTCCGCCAATCGCTTTCGCCCGGCGGTCGGCAGCGGGCACCGCGGGGCGCGCCGGGGGGCACGCGCGCGACCCGCTCGGCGCGCCCCGCGCGCGGGCGCGGGCCCCGGCGGGGGATGCTGGGGGCACCGCGGGCACGGACCCGCCGGAGCCCGGGAGGTTCACCACCGGGCAGGACGGGTAGGGCAACGCGGCAGGGTCCGCAAGGAAGGGTGGAAGCCGAGCATGTGGAAGCTGACGTTGATCGTCGGAGTCGGGGTCGGATACGTCCTGGGCGCCCGGGCCGGGCGGCAGCGCTACGAGCAGATCGCCAGGACCGCGCGGCAGATCGCCCAGAACCCCCGGGTGCAGGACGCCGCCGACAAGGCCAGGCAGCAGGCGGGCACGGTGGCGGGGAAGGCGGCGGGAGCGGTGGCCGACCGGGTCGGCGACCGACTGCCGAACGCGGTCACCGACCGTGTCCCGTACTTCAACCGCCAGCACGCCGAGGACGACAGCTGGGGCACCGTACGCTCCTGAGTGTCACCCGGAGTCAGGTGCGGCCCACCGGGGTGTTACCCGCCCGTACCGAGTGGGCAACACTTGGCCCGCCGGGCAGCGGCCGGGCCGCCCGCTGAGGCATGATCTCGATATGGCCATCGTCGCGGGCATCGACAGCTCAACCAGCCGCACCAGGATCGTCGCGTGCGACGCCGACACCGGCGCCGTGCTGCGCGACGGCCGTGCCGCCCACCCGGTACAGGACAGCCCGGACGCCAGAGCCACCGAGACCGACCCGCAGAACTGGCTGCACTCGCTCGGCGAGGCGGCCACCGGGGGCCTGCTGGAGAGCGTCCGGGCGATCGGCGTGTCGGCGCAGCAGCACGGGCTGATCGGGCTGGACGCGGGCGGCGTGCTGGTCCGCCCGGCACTGCTCTGGAACGACCCGCGCTCGGCCGCCTCCGCCGCCGCGCTGATCGACGCGCTCGGCGGCCCCGAGCCGTGGGTCCAGGCGATCGGCTCCGTCCCCGCACCGACCTACACGATCGCCAAACTGCGCTGGCTGGCCGAGCACGAGCCGGTCTCCGCCAAGCGGATCGCCGAGGTCCTGCTGCCGCACGACTGGCTGGTCTGGCAGCTGCTCGGCCACCCCAAGCGCCGCACCACCGACCGGGGCGACGCCTCCGGGACGGGCTACTGGTCGCCGCTGACCGGCGAGTACCGGCAGGACCTGGTGCAGCTCGCGGTCGGCCACGAACTGCGGCTCCCGGACGTCCTGGGGCCCGCCGAGCCCGCCGGCCACACCCCCGAGGGCCTGCTGATCTCCGCCGGCACCGGCGACAACATGGCGGCCGCGCTCGGCCTCGGCCTGACGCCCGGCGACGCGGTGGTCTCGCTCGGCGGCAACGGCACCATCTTCGCGGTGCACGACCAGCCCGTGGTCGACCTCTCGGGCGCCGTCTCCTCGTTCGCCGACGCGACCGGCCACCACCTGCCGATGGTCGGCACCCTCAACGCCGCCCAGGTGCTCCGCTCGACGGCCGGGCTGCTCGGCTGCGACCTCGCCGGCCTGAGCGAGCTGGCCCTGCAGTCCACCCCGGGCTCGTACGGCCTGGTGCTGCTGCCGTACCTGGACGGCGAGCGGACACCCCAACTGCCCAGCGCGGCAGGGACCCTGACGGGCCTTCGGATTGAATCGATGACCCCTCAGCACCTGGCCAGGGCCGCCGTCGAGGGCATGCTGTGCAACGTCGCGGACGCGCTCGACGTACTGCGGGACCAAGGTGTCGCGGTACGCCGGGTGTTCCTGCTCGGCGCGGTCGGACGGCTGCCCGCCGTCCGGGAGATCGCGCCGCTGCTGTTCGGCCTGCCCGTGGTGATACCGCCGGCCGGCGACTACGCGGCCCGCGGTGCGGCACGGCAGGCCGCCTGGGCCCTGGCGGGCACGACCGAGCCACCGCGCTGGGACCTCCCCGAGGCCGTCACCGTCGCCCCCGATCAGTTCCACGACCCCGCGGTCGGCCGCTCCGTCCGCCAGCAGTACACCACCGTCCGCGAGCAGACCCACCCCGAGACCGCGAAAGGCTGACACCACCGCCCTCCGCCAGGTTCCCCCGCACCACCAAGGGGCGCGTGGGGGCACCTCTGGTCATGCAGGGGGAGAACTGCGCGAAACCGGAAGGCCCCAGGCCGCACCTTCCGCTTCGCGCAGTTCTCCCCCAGCCTTCGGCCGGGAGGTGCCCCCACGCGCCCCTTTGGTCATGCAGGGTGAACGACGCGCGAGGCCCTACACCGGCAGGTGGTCCCGCAGGGGCCCGACCGTGAGCCCCTGGTCGGCGCAGAGGTCCAGGATGCGGGGCAGGGCGCCCAGGGTGGAGTGCCAGGCGCCGGGGGCGGAGGTGACGTCCGAGTCGTGCAGCAGGAGCGTGCCGCCCGCGAGGGGGGCCCGGGTGATGGTCCGCAGGACGGAGTCGGGGGTGGCGGTCGCCGTCCAGTCGCGGCCCCAGTGCGACCAGAGCATCGGGGTCAGGCCGAGCTGGCGGGCCGCGGCCAGCGCCGAGCGGCTGAGCACCCCGTACGGCGGGCGGTAGAACCGCGGCTGCTCGCCCGTCACCTCGGCGATCAGGTCGCGGGCGCGGGCGATGTCGTCCCGGGTCGCCCGGGGGGAGCGGATCAGCATCGGGCGGTGCTGGAAGCCGTGGACGGCGACCTCGTGCCCGGCCTCGACCAGCTCACGGCCGAGCCAGGGCGCCTGCACCAGCATCCGGCCGAGCAGGAAGAAGGTCGCCCGGACGCCCGCGCGGTCCAGTTCCTTCAGGAAGAGCGGGGTGGAGCGCGGGTCGGGCCCGTCGTCGAAGGTGAGCGCGACGTGCCCCGGGTCGCCCCAGCCGCTGAGGCCGGGGGCGACGTACGGCCGCAGCGGGCCGAGGGAGCTGAGCGCGGGCAGGCTGTGGGCCACGGCCACCCCGCCCGCCGCGACGGCGGCGGACACGGCCAGGGTACGGGTGACGGTGACGGTGGTCCGGCTGCTCATCAGGCGACCTCAAGAGTCTGGGCGTCCTGCTCCGCGTACAGCGCCGTCGTGGCGACGGGCCGGGCCTGGGCAGGGATCGGAACGGCAACGGTAGCGGGTTCGGCGGTCGGTCCGGCCAGCTCCGCGATGACCCGGTCGGGCGAGGACGGTGCGGGGGCCGCGTCGACGGTCCAGGGCGCGGGGTCCGGCCGGCTGGCCAGGGCCGTGGCCAGGGCGGGGGCCAGCGACGGGAGGTCGCGGATCCAGACCGCGAGGCCCGCCTCGTCGAGGGCGGCGGCGTTGGTGACGCCGTGGCCCGGCAGGCAGCGGTAGCTGACCACGGGTACGCCGCTCGCCATGGCCTCCAGCGAGGTGAGGCCACCGGCGTTCTGCACGACCACGTCGGCGGTGCGCAGCAGGGCGGGCATGTCGTCGACCCAGCCGAGCGGCACGCCGACGGCCGACTTCAGCAGACGCCCGCGCAGCACGCTGTTGTGCCCGCACACGGTGACCGGGACGGCGAGCCCGGAGGCGGCGATCTCCCGGGCCGCCTCCTCGACCTCGCCGACACCCCAGGAGCCGGCCACCACCAGGGCGAGCGGACGGTCGGTGGGCAGGCCGAGCCGGACCCGCTCGCTGCGGCGCTCGTCCTCGGAGAGCGCCGGGCGGAACTGCGGCCCGACCAGCGGCCCGCAGGACAGCACCTCGCGGGCGCCGTGCCGGCCGGCCTGGTCCGAGGCCACCGGGTGCAGCGCGAGGTGCAGGTCGATGCCGTCGGCGACCCAGAGCGGGTGGACGGACATGTCGGTGAGGAACGTCACGGCCGGGACGGAGAGCCCGCCGCTGCGGCGGAGCTGCCCGAGCGCCTGGCTGGCCAGCGGGTAGGTGGAGACCACGGCGGCGGTGTCGGGGCCGATCACCGCGCGGGTGCGGCGGGCCGCCGCGCGACCGGCCAGCCGGCCGACCAGGCCGCCGAAGCCCCGGTGCTGCTCCAGGGCGCGCAGCATGCTGCCCCAGGCCCAGGGGGCGACCCGCAGCTCCAGGGCGTAGCTGCCGCGCAGCAGGCGGCCGCAGCCGGGCGGCAGCAGGTCGAGGAAGTCGTGGCGGTCGACCGCGTACCCGGCCTCCTGGAGGCGGCGGGCCAGCTCGCGGGCCGCGCCGTCGTGGCCGGCTCCGACGCTGGCCGACACCACGGTTATGCGTGTCCGTCGTGATGGCATCAGGCTCCTTTCGACCGGGCGGAGCAGGCATGGCCCCAGGTCCGGCCCCCGCACGCCGTGGCGCGGAAGTGGGTGGCGCGAAGATGGATGGCCGGCCCCGAGATCCCTTCGGGGCCGGCCGGTCTGTGCGGGCGCCCGGCGGGGCGCGTTCGAGGTCCGGTGGTCTCGTCCACCGGCCGGGCCGGTACTGCGGGTCACGCCGGTCCCCGCAGCGGCGGCGCCGTCGGGCGGCGTCGGCCGACGGCGGCGGAGAACGGGTCTAGCCGCCGACGACGGTGTTGCCGGTGACCGCGCCGTCGGCGCCGGCCAGCGTGATGGCGTGGCGGACGCCGTCCTTGCCCAGCACCACGGCCTGCCAGGCGCTGCCGCCACCCTGCTGCCCGACCACCTGGAGCGTCTCGACCCGGCCGCCGGGGACGGCGTCGGCCGCCTTCGCCGCCGCCTGGGTCGCGGGCAGCAGGGGCAGCGGGGCGGGGGCCGCGCCGCCCGGCCCGTCGGTGCCCTGGCCGCCGTCCCGGCCGTGCCAGCCGTGGTGGCCGCCCCGGCCGTGCGCGCCGTCGGCGGCGGAGCGGCCGCCCTCGTCCTCGTGCGAGTGGTGGTCCAGTGCGACGGCGGCCGCTCCCCCGCCCACGATCACCGCGACCGCGCCCAGTGCGGCCAGCCGGACGGCCCGGCGCCGGGGCAGCAGGCTCCCGAGGGCCGCCCGGGTGCCGGCCGGCCGCTCGGGCTTGCCGGGCTGCTCCGGGGTGGGGGGAAACGACTCAGACATCTCGCTGCTCCTCGTGACAACCGGACACCGCGCCCGACTTCGGCCGTAGCTTGCTGAAGCGATGCTGAAGCTGAGCTGAAGGCAGCTGAAGCCATCTTCAGCCGGCTTCCCGCGCGGCCTGCGACCCTTGTCCTCATGCGCGTACTGGTGGTCGAGGACGAGCGGCGGCTGGCCGCCGCCCTTCAGCGTGGGCTCCAGGCGGAGGGCTTCTCCGTCGACGTGGCCCACGACGGGCCTCAGGGGCTCTGGCTGGCCTGCGAGCACGACTACGACGCGATCGTGCTCGACATCATGCTGCCGGGCCTGAACGGCTACCGGGTCTGCGCCAGGCTGCGCGCGGCCGGCAACGAGGCCGGGATCCTGATGCTCACGGCGAAGGACGGCGAGTACGACGAGGCCGAGGCGCTGGACACCGGGGCCGACGACTTCCTCTCGAAGCCGTTCTCGTACGTGGTGCTGGTGGCCCGGCTGCGCGCGCTGGTCCGTCGCACCGGGCGGCGCGGACCGCAGACCATGGAGTTCGGCGACCTGGTGATCGACCCCGCCCGGCGGGTCTGCACCCGCGGCGGCGTACCGGCGAAACTCACCTCGCGGGAGTTCGCGGTGCTGGAGCACCTGGCCCGGCGGGCGGGCGAGGTGGTACCCAAACGGGAGATCCTGGAGAACGTCTGGGACTCGGCCTTCGAGGGCGACCTGAACATCGTCGAGGTGCACGTCAGCGCGCTCCGCCGCAAGATCGACGCGCCGTTCGGGCGGGCCGCGGTGGAGACCGTCCGCGGTGCCGGCTACCGCCTGGCGGTGGACGGTGGCTGACCCCGGCCGCCGGGAGCGGCTGGCCGGGCGGCTGCAACGGCTCCGGCCCGGGTCCGTCCGGGCCCGGGCGACGCTCGGCGCCTCCGTGGTCGTCGCGGCGGCGCTGGGGGTCGCCTCGTTCGCGCTGGTCACGCTGCTGGACCTGAACCTGCTCCAGAACGCCGAGACCGCGGCCGAGCAGCAGGCCGTGGCGGTGTCCGAGCTGGCCGCCGACGGGCGGCTCGACCCGCTCCCGCCGCCGGCCCACGGCGCGGACTTCATCCAGGTGGTCAACGCCGCCGGCAAGGTGATCGCCGCCAGCGCGAACCTGGCCGGGCGGCCCGCCGTCTCGACCGAACGCCCGAGCACCGTCGGCATCGTCCGCGGCACCTGGGACCTCAGCCCGCTGCACGACGAGCACCGCCAGCGGGTCGTCCAGGTCACCACCGAGACCTCCACCGGCCTGGTCACCGTCTACGCCGGCACCTCGCTGCGGGACGCGGACGCCGCCGACACCACCACCACGGCCACCCTGCTGGTGGGCGTGCCGCTGCTGCTGCTCACCGTGGTCCTGGTCACCTGGTGGGTGACCGGCCGGGCGCTGCGGCCGGTCGAGGCGATCCGCGCCGAGGTCGCCGAGATCAGCGACCGCGACCTGCACCGCCGGGTGCCCGTGCCGCGCAGCCGGGACGAGATCGCCCGGCTCGCCGCCACCATGAACACCACCCTCGACCGGCTGGAGGCGTCCGGCGTCCGGCAGCGCCAGTTCATCGCGGACGCCTCGCACGAGCTGCGCAGCCCGATCACCGTGCTGCGCACCCAGCTGGAGGTGGCGCTCGCGCACCCGGACCCGGCGCTCTGGCAGGAGCTGGTGCGCGGCGCTCTGGAGGACACCGCCCGGCTCCAGGACCTGGCCTCCGACCTGCTGCTGCTGGCCCGGCTGGACACCGCCGAGCCGACGGCCATGGCCTCCGTCGACCTGTCCGACCTGGTCGGCGAGACGGTCGACGGGCGGCGCACCGACCGGATCCCGGTCCGGGTCCGGACCGGCTCCGAGGTCACCGTGGTGGGCAACCGGCTCTGGCTGACCCGGCTGGTCACCAACCTGCTGGACAACGCCCAGCGCTACGCGGACTCCCGGGTCGACCTCGTCCTGCGGGTCGAGCCCGGCACCGGCACGGCGGTGCTGGAGATCTCCGACGACGGCCCCGGCATCCCGCCGGCCGACCGGGAGCGGGTCTTCGAGCGCTTCACCCGGCTCGACGACGCGCGCAGCCGCGACGAGGGCGGCGCCGGGCTGGGCCTGGCCATCGCCCAGGACATCGCCTCCCACCTCGGCGGCAGTCTCGCGGTGGCCGACTCCGAGCGCGGCGCCCGCCTGGTGGCCCGGCTGCCGCTGGAGCAGCCCTGAGCGTGAGCGGCCGGGCCTGAGCACCGGGGGCGGGCGTGAGCGCGTGCCGGAGGGCCTGAGCGCCGGCGGCCGGGCGTGAGCGCGCCCGGGCGGGCCGGCCACCGGCCCGCGCGCGGGCGACACCGTCGGCACGCGGGCGGAACCCACCGCGTCGCACGGGTGCCCACGCGCCTCAATGGTGCATGGTGAACGAAAGCCCGTTCGCGGAAGGGACCCCCGCTTCATGGCACTGCACCACGGAGACACCGACGACCGCCGACTGACCGTCAACCCGCTCATCGGCGATGCCGACCCGCTCGGTGCGATGCGGCTCTCGCCGCCCGTGCACCGGCTGGCGGACACCCCGATCCCGCCGGACACCGCGTACCAGCTGATCCACGACGAGCTGATGCTGGACGGCAACGCCAAGCTCAACCTGGCCACCTTCGTGACCACCTCCATGGAGGTCCAGGCCGAGAAGCTGATGGGGGAGTGCCTCGACAAGAACATGATCGACAAGGACGAGTACCCGCAGAC
Organism: Kitasatospora kazusensis; assembly: GCF_039529945.1. Taxonomy (NCBI): domain Bacteria; kingdom Bacillati; phylum Actinomycetota; class Actinomycetes; order Kitasatosporales; family Streptomycetaceae; genus Kitasatospora; species Kitasatospora kazusensis. Next base: position 85,650 of record NZ_BAAANT010000007.1, read on the forward strand.
CGCCGAGCTGGAACGGCGCTGCGTGGCGATCCTGGCCGACCTCTGGCACGCGCCCGACCCGGACAACGCGGTCGGCTGCTCGACCACCGGCTCCAGCGAGGCGTGCATGCTGGCCGGGCTGGCCCTGAAGCGCCGCTGGATGCGGCGCAACGCCGACCGGTACGCGGCCGGGGCCCGGCCCAACCTGGTGATGGGCGTCAACGTCCAGGTCTGCTGGGAGAAGTTCTGCACCTTCTGGGAGGTGGAGGCGCGTACCGCCCCGATGGAGGGCGAGCGCTTCCACCTGGACGCCGAGCACGCGGTGGCGCTCTGCGACGAGGACACCATCGGGGTGGTCGGCATCCTCGGCTCCACCTTCGACGGCAGCTACGAACCGGTGGCGGAGATCTGCGCGGCCCTGGACGCGTTCCAGGAGCGGACCGGGATCGACGTACCGGTGCACGTCGACGGCGCCTCCGGCGGGATGGTCGCGCCCTTCCTCGACCCGGAGCTGCTCTGGGACTTCCGGCTGCCCAGGGTCTCCTCGATCAACACCAGCGGCCACAAGTACGGGCTGGTCTACCCGGGCGTCGGCTGGGCGCTCTGGCGGGACAAGGAGTCGCTGCCGGAGGAGCTGGTCTTCCGGGTGAACTACCTGGGCGGTGAAATGCCCACGTTCGCACTGAACTTCTCCCGCCCGGGGGCCGAAGTCGTCGCCCAGTACTACACGTTCCTGCGGCTGGGCCGGGACGGCTTCCGCGCCGTGCAGCAGGCCTCCCGGGACGTCGCGGAGTACCTGGCCCAGGAGATCGAGAAGTTGGGCAGCTTCCGGCTGATCACCCGGGGCGACGAACTGCCGGTCTTCGCCTTCACCACGGCGCCCGGGATGTCGTTCGACGTCTTCGACGTGTCGCGGCGGCTGCGTGAACGCGGCTGGCAGGTACCGGCGTACACCTTCCCGGAGGGCCGGACCGACCTCTCCGTACTGCGGGTCGTCTGCCGCAACGGCTTCTCCCGCGACCTGGCCGACCTGCTGCTCGCCGACCTGACCCGGCTGCTCCCCGAACTCAACCGCCAGCCGGTCCCGTTGAAGGATCTGGGCGTGCCCGTCCGGACCGGCTTCCACCACTGAGCAGCGGCACGCTGCGGGTTGCTCACGGGGGTGCGCGAACCACCACGCACCCCCGTGGCACCCCGGCCATGCGGCTTCTCGAAGGCACCGGGCGTCAGTCGAGGTACCCGCGCAGCTGGTCCGCGAAGGCGTGGTCCCGCAGCTTGGACAGCGTCTTGGCCTCTATCTGCCGGATGCGCTCACGCGTGACGCCGAAGAGGTGGCCGATCTCCTCCAGCGTGCGCGGCCGGCCGTCGTCCAGGCCGTACCGGAGCTGGACGACCTGGCGCTCGCGCTCGCCCAGCGTGGAGAGCACCGCCTCCAGGTGCCGGCGCAGGAGCAGGAAGGCGGCGGACTCGACCGGCGAGGCGGCGTCGGCGTCCTCGATCAGGTCCCCGAGGGCGACGTCGTCCTCCTCGCCGACCGGGGTGTGCAGCGAGACCGGCTCCTGCGCGAACCGCAGCACCTCGCGGACCCGGCTCTCGGAGATCTCCAGTGCGGCACCGACCTGCGCCACGCTCGGCTCGCTGCCGTGCTCCTGGAGCATCGCCCGCTGGACCCGCATCACCCGGTTGATCAGCTCCACCACGTGCACCGGGACCCGGATCGTCCGGGCCTGGTCGGCCAGGGCGCGGCTCATCGACTGCCGGATCCACCAAGTGGCGTACGTCGAGAACTTGTAGCCGCGCTCGTAGTCGAACTTCTCCACCGCGCGGATCAGCCCGAGGTTGCCCTCCTGGACGAGGTCGAGCAGCGTCAGCCCCCGGCCGACGTACCGCTTGGCGACCGAGACCACCAGCCGCAGGTTGGCCTCGATCAGGCGGCGCTTGGCCACCCGGCCGAGCAGCACCAGGTGGTCCAGTTCGTCGGTGAGGCGCTCGTCCGGGCGCGGGCTGGAGTCCAGGGCCTGTTCGGCGAAGAGCCCGGCCTCGACCTGCCGGGCCAGCTCGACCTCCTCGACCGCGCTGAGCAGCCTGATCCGGCCGATCTCGCGCAGGTACTGGCGGAGCAGGTCGGCGGCCGGGCCGGTGGAGTCGTCGAGCGCGGGCAGCGGGCCGTCCTCCTCGTCCTCCTCCACCTGAGGGTGCCCGCCCTGGACGGGCACCCGGGCCTCCTCCGGCGGCGCGCCGTCGTCCCGCCCGTGGTCGAACGCGCTCGTACCGGCTCTCTCGTCCCCGGCGGCGGCATCATCGACGAGGCTCTCGTCCACGACGGCCTGCGGCGGCTGCACTGCGGCAAAGTCCACGGGCATCCCTCTCTGGGCCGCGCGCGGTTCGTGGGGGGATCCGCGCCACACGGACTGGGATACCCATCAGTGTGGGGTACGCCACGCTCCCGGGCCGAGAGCCCTGCGAGGACTTTCTCGGGTGCCGCGCCGTCGGACCGGCCCACCGCCCCGTCCGGAAAAGGCCGGGGAGGGGCTGAACAAGGGCCCGCCGAACGGCTCAGAGGCCCTCGAAGCCCCGGCTGCGCAGCCCCTGCCCGTACTGCTGGAGGGCCCACAGCTCGCTCTGCACGGCGTTCATCTCCTCCGCACTGGAGCGGTTGCCGAGCCGTTGCAGCTGCGCGCGGACCTCGGCGATCCGGCGGTCGACGGCCTGCAGGCGCAGCTTGACCAGGAACTCGCCCGCGTAGATGGCGTCGGCGGCACGCCGGGTACGGATCGGCTCGACGGTCAACTCGGTGACGAGCCTGCGCACTTGGTCGTCGGGGCAGACCTCGCGGACGACCGCCGTGAAGTCGGGCAGGGTCGCGCCGTAGGCGGCGCCGCCGGCCTGGCGGACGGCGGCCCGGACGGCCGCGTACGGCGGGGTGGGGAACTCCTCGTCGCCGTAGTTGTCGAAGGCCGGGCTGACCAGGTCCGGGTGCTGGAGGGCGAGCTTCAGCAGCTCGCGCTCGACGAACTGGGCCGGGTCCTTGGGGTTCAACCGGTAGACGGGAACGGCCGGTTGGGCGGCGGCCTGGACCTCGATCCGGCGGGCGGAGAGCTGCGCGCCGCGCGCCTGCTGCGGATTGTCGCGCTGCCAGCGGGCCAGCTGGCCGATCCGGCGGACCACGAACTGCTCGTCCAGGATACCGAGCAGGCCCGCGAGTTGGACGGCGTACTCGTGCTGGATCGAGCGGTCCTTGATCTTCACGATGATCTGGGCCGCCTCTTCGAGGGCGGCGGCGCGGCCCTCGGGCGTGTCCACCCGGTGCCGGGCGACGGCCGAGCGGAGCGCGAACTCGAAGAGCGGGACGGGGTTCTCGATCAGCTCGCGGACGGCTTCGTCGCCCTTGGCGAGGCGCAGCTCGCAGGGGTCCATCCCGCCCGGGGTGATGGCGATCGAGGTGCGGGCGGCGAACTTCTGGTCGTCCTCGAAGGCGCGCAGGGCCGCCTTCTGGCCGGCCGCGTCGCCGTCGAAGGTGAAGACGGTCTCACCCCGGTACTGCGAGGTGTCCATCAGCAGCCGACGAATGATCTTGATGTGGTCCTCGGCGAACGCGGTACCGCAGGTCGCCACCGCCGTTGTCACACCCGCGAGGTGACAGGCCATCACATCCGTGTAGCCCTCGACCACCACGGCCCGGCCGGACTTGGCGATCTCCTTCTTCGCCAGGTCGATGCCGTAGAGCACGTTCGACTTCTTGTAGATCGGCGTCTCGGGGGTGTTCAGGTACTTCGGACCGTTGTCGTCCTCGCGCAGGCGGCGGGCACCGAAGCCGATCACCTCGCCGGTGGTGTCCCGGATCGGCCAGACCAGCCGGCCCCGGAAGCGGTCGATCAGCCCGCCGCGCTGGCCCTGCGAGGCCAGGCCGCCGAGCAGGATCTCCTTGTCACTGAAGCCCTTGCCGCGCAGGTAGCGGACCAGGTGCTCCCAGCCGGCCGGCGCGTAGCCGACCCCGAAGTGCTTGGCGGCATCGGCGTCGAAGCCGCGCTCGGCCAGGAAGTTCCGGCCGATCTCCGCCTCGGGGGTCTCCAACTGCTCCTGGAACCAGGCGGCGGCCACCTTGTGCGCCTCGACCAGCCTGGTCCGCTCGCCCTGCTGGTGGCGCGGCGAGTAGCCGCCCTCCTCGTACCGGAGGGTGATGTTGGCCTGGCCGGCCATCCGCTCGACGGCCTCGGCGAAGGAGAAGTGCTCGATCTTCATCAGGAAGGAGATCGTGTCGCCGCTCTCGCCGCAGCCGAAGCAGTGGAAGACGCCCTTGCCCGGGTGGACGTAGAAGGAGGCCGACTTCTCGTCGTGGAAGGGGCAGACCCCCTTGAGCTGGCTGCCGCCGCCGTTGGCCAGCTGGACGTAGTCGCCGACGACCGCGTCGATGGGCAGCGCGTTGCGCACCGCCTGTACATCCTCGTCCCTGATCCGCCCGGCCACTGGTGAAGTGTACGGGAGGACGACCCGCGTCCGGATCGGCCTCAGAGCAGCCGGGCGTGCAGGGCCAGCGCCGAGGCGTCCGTCAGGGTGGCGATCTGGTCGATCACCGCCCGCAGGGCCGCCCGGTCGTCCTCCGCCTCCTCGTACAGCGCGGCGAACACCGGGTCGAGGCCGTACGGCGCGGAGCGGGTCAGCGCGTCGGCCAGCTCGGCGATGACGATCCGCTGGCGGGAGCGCAGCTTGGCCTGCTCCTCGCGCTGCATCACGTACCGGACGGCGACGGCCTTGAGGACGGCGCACTCGACCCGGACGGCGGGCGGCACGACCAGCTCCGCCGCGTACCTGGTCAGCGGCCCGGGGCCGTAGCGGGCCCGGGTGGCCTGCTCGGCCGCCAGGCAGAACCGCCCGATCAGCTGGCTGGTGAGGTCCTTCAGACCGGCCCGGGCGCGGGCCGAGCCGTCGTACGTGCGGGGCCACCACTCCTCGGAGCCCAGCCGGTCCAGTGCCTCGCCGAACTCCTCGGCCTCGGCCTCCGGCGCGTACCGTTCGGCGATCTTGAACAGTTCGCCCCGCTCCTCGGCGGAGCGCAGCACGGCCGGGTCGATGTGGCCCGCCTGCAGGCCGTCCTCCACATCGTGGGTGGAGTAGGCGACGTCGTCGGACCAGTCCATGACGGTGGCCTCGAAGCACTTGCGGTCGGCGGGCGAGCCCTTGCGCAGCCACCGGAAGACCGGCAGGTCGTCCGCGTAGACCCCGTACTTGGTGGAGGCCGGGTCGACGGGGTGCGAGCCGCGCGGCCAGGGGTACTTGGTGGCGGCGTCCAGCGCGGCCCGGCTGAGGTTGAGGCCGACGCTGTGCCCGGGCCACGGCGCCAGCCGGGCGGGGGCCTCGTCGAGCGGCGCGAAACGCTTGGGTTCGAGCCTGGTGAGGATCCGCAGCGACTGGGCATTGCCCTCGAACCCGCCGCAGGCCTCGGCGGCCTGGTCGAGCGCCTCCTCGCCGGTGTGGCCGAACGGCGGGTGCCCGATGTCGTGGGCCAGGCACCCCGTCTCGACCAGGTCCGGATCGCAGCCGAGCGCCGCCCCGAGCTCCCGCCCGACCTGCGCGCACTCCAGCGAGTGCGTCAGCCTGGTCCGCGGAAAGTCGCTGAGCATCGGCGCGACCACCTGCGTGATCCCCGCCAGCCGCCGCAGCGCGGCGGAGTGCAGCACCCGCGCGCGGTCACGCTGGAACGCCGTCCGCCCCGGACGCTTGTCCGGTTCGGGCACCCAGCGGGCCTCGGCGGAGGGATCGTACGGAGCGGCGCGGTGCGGAGTGTCGTTCATATGGTGGTCACGGTACGCCGCGCCACCGACATTCCACCGGCGCACCACGCAATCGGCGGCGCACCCGACCGGCGGGCGGACCACACGGACGGACCACCTGGACCGAGCAGGCAGAAGGAGCACGGGGCGGCCGGGGGCGGCCCGGCCCGGCGGTCAGCCCCTGACGGCGCCGAGCACCGCGGCCGCCAGGCCCTGCTGCCCGAGGGCGTTGGGGTGGACGGGCGCCGCACCGGCGGCGGGGACCGGCGGCTCGATCCACCGGGTGTCCTGGCCCGCGCACATGTCGTGACCGGCCGACGGGCCGAAGGTGTCCACGTACCGCGCGCCCGCCGCCTCCGCCCGCTGCTCCAGCATCGCGTCGAGCCCGCGCTCCTCGTCCAGCAGGAAGCCGAGGTCCCCGGCGGCCACGGTGCGCCCCAGAGTCCGGGCGCAGCCGGCCGGATCGGCGGGCAGCAGCGCCGGGTACCCGACCACGTACACCCTGGCCTCGGGCGCCCGGCGCGCGATCTCCCGCAGCAGACCGGTGAGCTTCTCCCCCGCCGTGTCGATCCGGGCGCGCAGCTGGTCCTGGCCGGGGGCGGCCGTGTAGTGCGTACGGCAGGGCGCCTGGTCGCCGGACGTACCGGTGAGACCGCCGAACAGCGAGTGCGCCAGGTTCTCCTTCGCGCACTCCGTCAGCACCTCCACGAACCCGACGTCGTTGCCGCCGATGCCCAGCGTCACCAGCCGGGTGGCCGGCGTGAGCGCGTCCAGCTGGGGTGCGTTGGTGCCGTCCGAGGTCTGCTGCGCGCCCGTCAGATCGGCCGTCGTGGCGCCGCTGCAACTCACGTCGGTGAACCCGGGCCCGGCCGCCAGGCCGAGGGCCTTCGCCACCAGGGAGGGGTAGTTGGCGCCGGACCGGCCGCAGCCGGATGGTGTGCCGACCTGCGGGTCGATCGCCGGGCCGGCGGTGTAGGAGTCGCCGAGCGCCACGTACGGGCCGGTGGGCGCCTTCGGGGCCGGGGCGGCGCCCGCCCCCGCACCGGCCCGGGCCGCCGGGGCGGACCCCTGCGGCGCCGGGCCGCCGGAGCCCGCGCCGCAGGCCGCCGTCAGCAGCAGACCGGCCAGCCCGAGCAGTACGCCGCCGGCCCGCCGGCCGTCCATCGCACTCCCCCCGCCCATCGCACACCCCCCGTCGGACCGTCGGTCCGGTCGATCACTCCGCGTCGCGCTCGTGCTCCGCCAGGAACTCCTCGAAGCGCCGGCCCAGCTCGTCCGCCGACGGCAGGTCGGCCGGCTCGGCCAGCAGGCTCTCGCGGCCCTCCGAGCCCGCCACCGCGTCGTACTGGCTCTCCATTCCCCGGATGGCGGAGCGCAGCTCGTCGTCGCCCTGCGCCAACTGCTCCTCGATGTCGGCGTAGACCTCGCCGATCCGGTCGCGCAGCTCGGTGCCGGGCAGCACCAGGCCGCTGGCCGACTGGACGGCCTCCAGGATCAGCACGGCCGCCGCCGGGTAGGCCGAGCGGGCCACGTAGTGCGGGACGTGCACCGCGAACCCGAGCACATCGTGGCCCGCGTCGCTGAGGCGGTACTCGAGCAACGCCTGCGCGCTGCCGGGCACCTGGGCCTGGTCGAACCACTTCGGGTAGTCGCTCGCCAGGTCGAGGCGCGTCCCGTGCGGGGTGAGCCCGACCGGGCGGGTGTGCGGCACGCCCATCGGGATGCCGTGGAAGTCGAGCGAGAGCCGGACCTCGAAGCGGTCGACCAACTCCCGCACGGCGGCCGCGAACAGCTCCCACTCGGTGTCGGGCTCCGGACCGGTGAGCAGCAGGAAGGGTGTACCGACAGAGTCGTGCACCAACTGGAGCAGGATCTCGGGCGGCTCGTAGGACGTCCACCTGTCCCGGTTGAAGGTCATCGCGGGCCGGCGGGCGCGGTAGTCGACCAGGCGGTCGTGGTCGAAGCGGGCGACGACCTGCGGGGAGCCCTGCTCCAGCAGATGCGTCACCACCTGGCCGGCCGCCTCACCGGCGTCCATGAAGCCCTCGAAGTGGTAGAGCAGCACCAGACCAGCGGCGTCGGGGCCGGCGGCCGCGTCCGCGGCGACCAGCGCGGCCACGCCCTGCTGCTCCAGCTGGTACAGCTCCTTGGGATCCCGCACCGCGCACCCAACCCCGTTCCGTCTTGTCATTCGTGTCGTAGGCCCACCGGTTGGCTCGACCTCGTGGTCGTCCGCGGTCGTAACCGGCCGTCCGATCAGTCCAGCGTGCCGGACACCGCCGGAATTCCCGAATCCCCGGGCGGCGACATTCCCAAGTAACGGAGAGCGCCTCGTCCGGGTTCCGGTTCCCACCGGTCGGCCCCACGAAGACCGGTTCCCCCCGACCACGGCCCGACCATCATCGCACCCCGCCGTGAATCCGCTGGTGGGAGCCCTGCCGACGGTCCGCGGCCGCCCCCCTCGCCCGGCCCGCCCAGGGCCGGTCCGTTGCCCGTTCGGAGCCGATTCGGAGCCGGTGACGAGGTGCTCCGGGGCCGGTCCGGGGCCCTCCCGGCGGCGCGGGCGGCGTGCCCGGCGCAAGCTCGCGCCCCCGATGGCGCGCCGCGAGGTGACGCACCGCCTTCTGACAGGTATCGTCCTCTCGCTGACCCGCATCGCCGCGTCGCTGTCCCGTCGTCCGTGACGCCGTGGACCCGGCCCGGCCCGGTGCGGTCAGACACTCGCACCGCACCTTGCCTTCACCTGGCCGCCTGCTTCCCTTCGCGCTCTCATTCCCCTCTCGGCCATCTCGCGGACGCACACTGTCCCCTCGCTCATCTCGCCGGACCGGTCCGCTGACCCGAGTCCGTTCCGGCACCGCGCTGCCCGCCTCCGGGCCGCCTCCCCGCCGCACGGCCGGATCTCCGGCGTGCGCGGACCCGCTCCCCACGGCGGGTGGCGGCACATCCGGGGGCCGGGGCGAAAGACCAGCACCCTTGTGCCCGTACCCCGGCACGAGGGTCCCCTCCGATCGCCGAAGGACCGAAGGATCCGTGCCCGTACCTGTCACCCTCATCGGCCGCACCGCGCGGCTGGAGCCCCTCGCCATGCACCACGCCGAGGCTCTCGCCATGGCCGGCGCCGAGGACCGTACGACCTACGCCTTCACGCCCGTCCCGCACGGTCTGGAGGCCGCGCAGGACTACATCGCGCGCGCCCTCGCCGACCAGGCGGCCGGCCGTTCGCTGCCCTTCGCCACGGTGGCCGTCGCCGACAACCGGGTGGTGGGCGCCACCCGCTTCCAGGAACTGGACTACTGGCAGGGCCCGGTGGTCTGGCCGCCGACCCCCGGCGTGCCGTTCGGTGATCCGCGCGAGGCCGTCCCGGACGCCGCCGAGATCGGCGCGACCTGGCTCTCCTCGCGGGCCCAGGGCACCGGCATCAACACCGAGGCGAAGCTGCTGATGCTCCGGCACGCGTTCGAGACCTGGGGCGTGCAGCGGATCTCGCTGCGGGCCGACGCCCGCAACCTGCGCTCGCGCACCGCGATCGAACGCCTCGGCGCCACCTGCGAGGGCGTCCGGCGGGCGCACTCGCGCGGCCTGGACGGCGTCGTGCGCAGCACCGCGTTCTACTCGATCCTGGAGGACGAGTGGCCGGCCGTCCGGGACATCATCGAGATCCGGATCGCCGCCGCCACCTCGCCGAGCGCGCCGGATCCGGCCCTCGCCCAGGAGTGCCTTAGACACGGCGTCCCGCTGATCCACGCCTGACGGGCGCCGACCCGTCACGCACCGTGGCGCCGACCTCCCCGAGGTCGGCGCCACCGGCGTGTTCCGGGCCCGGGCGGCGCTCTCGGAGCCCGGTCCGCAGGCGGTCACCACGCTTGCCGGGGGCCAGTCCCCGGGCGGCCGCAGCGGGCCCGATACGCTCTCGGACCGGGGCGGAGGAGAGCGGCCGGCCAGGGCCTCGACGGCGCCGGTCCGGGCGGGGACGGCCACCGGGCCGGGCCGGGACGACAGGGGGAACACACTGTGAGCTACCACCGGAACAACTGGCGGCAGGCGGTCCACAAGGCCGCGCCGTTCATCCCCGGCGGCCAGGCGATCGCGTTCGCCGTCGACGTCGCGCAGGAGCTGACCGACGACGTCGGACGCAGCCGGCTCGACTACACCAGGGACGGCCACCCGGTGGTCGAACTCCCCTGGCAGCCGCCGGGGCCCGCGCCCTTCCAGCAACGCGCGGAGGCGGTCGGACGGCAGGCCTGGGACCTGCTGTTCGCCGACGAGCAGCGGTTCGGCGCGCGGTCGCTGCTCGACCAGGTGGGCAATCTGCTGATGCCGCTGCCACCGGCCGAACTTGACATGGTGATCCGCCGTTTCGGCCCGCAGGGGCTGGAGCGCTGGGACGCGCTCACCCATGTCGAGGACCGGCCGGGCGAGCAGGCCTACGACTGGCGCCGCCAGCAGGAGCTGTTCAGCTGGCTGCTGCGCTCGGTGAGTCCGTACGCGGGCATGCTGGTCGGCAGCGCGATGCCGTGCAGCCAGCCGGAGTTCGAGCACGACCACTGCGAGAACCACGGCTGGGTGCTGCCCAAGGGACCGTTCGCGCAGGTGGACGGCGCGTACTTCACCGAGAGCTGGCAGCGGGTCTCCGGTTCGACCGAGGCGATGTCCTGGCAGGACATGGCGCAGGGACGGTTCGGCACCTGCTGGCTGCTGACCAGCATTCAGGCCGTCGTCCAGGCCAACCCGCAGCACGCCCCGCGCCACCTTCGGCTGGAGGCCAACGGCACCGTCACCTGCACGCTGTACGCGGACGGACAGCCGATCGACGTCACGGTGCTGCCCGATCTCCCGTACGCCCACGACGCGCTGGCCGGCGCCAAGGGCCACAGCAGGGACGCGCGCTTCGCCGAGACCTGGCCCGGCTACTACGAGAAGGCCGCCGCCCAGCTGCGCGGGGGCTACGAGGCGATCGCCCACGGCGGACCGGTGAAGGACGCGCTCACCATGCTCACCGGCCGCCCCGTCCAGCAGCTCGACCTCAACTCGCCCTGGCTTCCGCACGAGATCGCCGACCGCAGGGCACGGGGCCAGGCCCTCGCGGCGAGCACCCTCGGGGAGACCGACCGGGACCGGCTGTTCGGCGGACGGCTGGCGGCCAACCACGCCTACTTCATCAAGGACGTGGACCTGACGGCCGGCCGGATCTGCCTGGGCAACCCCTGGGGGGACAGTGCCGACCGCAAGATGTGGGAGTGCTGGCTCACCCTCCCGGAGGTCCGGCAGCACGTGGTCCGGCTGGACGCCGTCGACACCTGGTGACGCGCGGTGCCATGGGGTGCCCTGGGGTGACGTCCGCCGGCGCCCGGGGCGCCTGGCCGGCCGCTGACCTGACGACGTCCGAGGGAGTCCGGTGGCCTCGGACCGCCTCCCGCGACGCCGGGCGCCGGGCGCCGGACACCGGGCGCCGGACACCTGACGGCACTCGGCGGCAGGTGTCGGCAGATGTCGGCAGACGGGTGCGGTCCGGTCAGCAGCGGCTGTCGATCTCCTGGAAGCTGCTGTAGTGGTCGTCCGTCCAGTACTCCTCCCCTGCCGTGCCCGTGACGACCCGTCGGGTGCCACGGTCCCCCGAGCCCGGGGTGACCACGGTGAACTCGTGGTAGTACCCGGTGGCCTGCTTCGGGAGCCGGCTCTCGCGGTTCTCGAAGACGATGCCGTCGGAGCGGTAGGGGTAGGGGCCGCCCTTGTCGATCAGGGCGAGCGTGTCACGGGCCTGGGTCGGCAGCTTGGTGCGGCAGACGTCGGCGAGGCCCGGGTTGTTCGGGACCCAACCCCCGGCGGGCTTGGCCGGGGTGGACTGCTTGGCCGGCGCGGACGGCTTGGGCACGCCACCGGACTTGCCCGCGCTCGCGGTGGCCGACCTGGCGGCGCTCGGGGACGACTTCGCGCTGCCGAGCAGGGCATAGGCCGCCACGGCGACGATGGCGCAGAGGACGACGGCCACCACAACGGTCAGACGATTTCGGCTGGTCATGGGCTACAGCTTGCCGGGTGCCCGGACCGGACCGGTCAACGGGGTACGGCAGTCACCCGTGCAGCGCAGCGGGCCGGGCAGTGGCCGGCGCAGGCCGGGCAGTGGTCCGCTCGGGCCAGGCCCGGTCGGCGGACGCGACCGGCTGCCCGGACGAAGTGGAGCCGGGGCGGGAACGGACGCCATTGTCCGTTCCCGCCCCGGCTGCCTACGTACGGCGGCTCTCCTGCGCCGAGCTCCGCCGTACGCCCCTCCCGTGGAGGGGGTGCGGTCAGCGACGGGACCGCGCTACGAGGTTGTCACCTCTCAGCGCGAGTCGCTGCCCGCCGTCTCAAGGGCGGCGCGGCCTGCTTCCAGACGCGCCACCGGGATCCGGAAGGGGGAGCAGGAGACGTAGTCCAGCCCCACCTCGTGGAAGAAGTGCACCGAGTCCGGGTCGCCGCCGTGCTCGCCGCAGACACCGAGCTTGAGGTCCGGGCGGGTGGCCCGGCCGGCCTCGGCGGCCAGCTTCACGAGCGCGCCGACACCGTCGCGGTCGATGGTCTCGAACGGCGAGACCCCGAAGATGCCCTTCTCCAGGTAGGCGGTGAAGAACGAAGCCTCCACGTCGTCCCGGGAGAAGCCCCAGACGGTCTGCGTCAGGTCGTTGGTGCCGAAGGAGAAGAACTCCGCGGCCTCCGCGATCTGACCGGCCGTGATGGCGGCGCGAGGCAACTCGATCATGGTGCCGAGCTTGATGTCCAGCGTGACACCGGTGGAGGCGGCCACCTCGGCGAGTACGCGCTCGCACTCGTCGCGGACGATCTCCAGCTCCTGGACGGTGCCCACCAGCGGGATCATCACCTCCGGACGCGGGTCGCCGCCGCCGAGCTTGCGCTCGGCCGCCGCCTCCGCGATGGCCCTGACCTGCATCCCGAACAGGCCCGGGATGACCAGGCCGAGGCGCACGCCGCGCAGGCCCAGCATCGGGTTCTGCTCGTGCAGCTTGTGCACGGCCTGGAGCAGGCGCAGGTCGTTCTCGTTCGGGTCCTTGCGGGCCTCGGCGAGGGCGACGCGCACCGAGAGCTCGGTGATGTCGGGCAGGAACTCGTGCAGCGGCGGGTCGAGCAGGCGGACCGTGACGGGGAGGCCGTCCATCGCCTGGAAGAGCTCCAGGAAGTCGCCCTTCTGGAGCGGCAGGAGGGTGGAGAGCGCCTGCTCGCGGTCCTTGTCGTTGTCCGCCAGGATCAGGTGCTCGACCTCCTTGCGGCGCTCCTCGCCGAGGAACATGTGCTCGGTGCGGCAGAGGCCGATGCCCTGGGCGCCGTAGCGGCGGGCGCGGTTCGCGTCCTCGGCGTTGTCGGCGTTGGCCCGCACGGCCAGCCGGCGGCGCACGTCGGCGTGCGACACGATCCGGTGCACGGCCTGGACCAGACCGCCCTGGACGTCGGCGCCGGCGTGCAGCGTGCCCTCGAAGTACTCCACCACCGGGGAGGGGAGCACCGGTACCTCACCGAGGTAGACCCGGCCGTTCGCACCGTCGATGGAGACGGTGTCGCCCTCCTCCACGACCTGCCCGTCGGAGGTGGTGAAGCGGCGGCGCTTGGTGTCGACCTCAAGCTCTTCGGCGCCGCAGACACAGGTCTTGCCCATGCCACGGGCGACGACGGCCGCGTGCGAGGTCTTGCCGCCGCGCGAGGTGAGGATGCCCTCGGCGGCGATCATGCCCTCCAGGTCGTCCGGGTTGGTCTCCCGGCGGACCAGGATGACCTTCTCGCCCGAACGGGACCACTTGACGGCGGTGTAGGAGTCGAAGACCACCTTGCCGACGGCGGCACCCGGCGAGGCCGCGATGCCCCGGGCGACCTGCTTGGAGTTCGCGTCGGGGGCGAAGCGCGGGAACATCAGCTGCGCGAGCTGCCCACCGGTGACGCGGTGCAGCGCCTCGTCCAGGTCGATCAGGCCCTGGTCGACCAGCTGGACGGCGATCCGGAAGGCGGCGGCGGCGGTGCGCTTGCCGATCCGGGTCTGGAGCATCCAGAGCTTGCCGCGCTCGATGGTGAACTCGATGTCGCAGAGGTCGCGGTAGTGCAGTTCGAGCGTGTTCATGATCGTCATGAGCTCGTCGTACGACTTCTTGTCGAGCTGCTCCAGCTCGGCCAGCTGCAGGGTGTTGCGGATGCCGGCGACGACGTCCTCGCCCTGGGCGTTGGAGAGGTAGTCGCCGTACACACCGACGGCGCCGGTGGAGGGGTCGCGGGTGAACGCGACACCGGTGCCGGAGTCCTCGCCGAGGTTGCCGAACACCATCGAGCAGATGTTGACGGCGGTGCCCAGGTCGTTCGGGATCCGCTCCTGGCGGCGGTACAGGCGGGCCCGGTCACCGTTCCAGGAGTGGAAGACGGCGTGGACGGCCAGGTCCATCTGCTCGCGGGGGTCCTGCGGGAACGCCCGCCCGGTCTCGCGGAGCACGATCGCCTTGAAGGTCTCGACCAGTACCTGGAGGTCGGAAGCGTCCAGGTCCAGGTCGTTGACGGTGCCCTTGGCCTGCTTGGCCTCGTCCAGCGCCTCCTCGAACAGCTCACCGTCGATACCCAGCACGGTCTTGCCGAACATCTGCACCAGACGGCGGTACGAGTCCCAGGCGAAGCGCTCGTTGCCGGACTGGGCGACCAGTCCGAGCACCGAGGTGTCGGAGAGCCCGATGTTGAGGACGGTGTCCATCATCCCCGGCATGGAGAACTTGGCGCCGGAGCGGACGGAGACCAGCAGCGGGTTGTCCGCCTGGCCGAGCTCCTTGCCCATCTCCTGCTCAAGGGACTTGAGGTGGCTACTGATCTCCTCGTGGAGGGAGGACGGCTCGCTGCCGGTCTCCAGGAAGACCTTGCAGGCCTCGGTGGTGATGGTGAACCCCGGAGGGACGGGGAGACCAAGATTGGTCATCTCGGCGAGGTTCGCACCCTTGCCGCCAAGAAGGTCCTTGAGGTCCTTGTTTCCTTCTGTGAAGGAGTAAACAAACTTCTGCTCGGACGGCACGGGTCGGTCTCCTCGTACGCGGTGGCCCTGACGCCGGAGAACATACCCATTTCGAAGGCGGTTTTGCGCTGCCAATAGGCCGTACGAATCTCACAGTGGGCGGCTACCCAACAGATCGAATGCCCATTGTGGCGTTCACCTCTGTTGGCGAAATCGTCCGGATGACGCTAGCACTCGTTCAAGTAGTGAACACATGGAAACGCCAAGATCATACGAACCGGACAGAGAGTAGCGGCATGGGATCCGCCATGTTTCCCCGGCTTGATTTCCTGCAGCCAGCCGAGCCGATCCGCCCCGGAGCCCTTCGGGAAGCGATTTAGGACTTGGCGTCCAACGAACCCACCTGACCGGCCGTCAATCGCAACGATATGTGGCAAGCGTCACGGGCGCATCTCAGCCGTCGGGCCCAGGGAAACTCAGCACCCCGTCACCTTGCGTCGACGGTTGAGACCTCCGAGTAAGCAAAAAGTGCCATAAAGGAGCCCTCTTGGCCATATTGTCCAAGAGGGCCCATCCGGAGCGGCAGGGCGGACCAGCGGCCCGTTTTCACCACTTCGGCCCAATCAACCGCCAGAGGTATCCGTTTCGGCGTCAATGCTCGGCAGAGCGCAGTCGTACGGATCGTCCAACCAGCCCTCCGGCAGGACCACCCGGTTGTTGCCACTCGTCCGGCCGCGCGGTCCGTCCGCCCCGGCGGGCCACACCTGCTGCTGCTCGACCTGCGCCAGAGTCTCCCCGAGCTCGGCGAGCGAGCTGGACATCGCGAGCCGCACCCGCAGCTCGGAGCCGACCGAGAAACCCTTGGTGTACCAGGCGACGTGCTTGCGGAAGTCCACCACGCCACGGCCCTCGTCGCCCATCCACTCACCGAGCAGCTGGGCGTGCCGGACCATGGCGCGCGCCACATCGGCGAAGGTCGGCCGGGCGTAGTCGACGTCGCCCTCGAAGATCGAGACCAGGTCCTTGAAGAGCCAGGGCCGGCCCAGGCAGCCACGGCCGACCACCACACCGTCGCAACCCGTCTCGCGCATCATCCGCACCGCGTCGTCCGCCGACCAGATGTCACCGTTGCCCAGAACGGGGACCTCGGCCGGCACGGACTCGCGCAGCCGGGCGATGGCGGACCAGTCCGCCGTGCCGCCGTAGTGCTGGGCCGCGGTGCGGCCGTGCAGCGCGATGGCCGACACCCCCTCCTCTGCGCCGATCCGGCCGGCGTCGAGGTAGGTCAGGTGGTCGTCGTTGATGCCCTTGCGCATCTTCATGGTGACCGGGAGGCTCCCCGCGTTGGCCACCGCCTCACGGAGAATCTCGCGCAGCAGGTTGCGCTTGTACGGAAGCGCGGAGCCGCCGCCCTTACGGGTGACCTTGGGGACCGGGCAGCCGAAGTTGAGGTCGATGTGGTCGGCCAGGCCCTCGTCCGCGATCATCCGGGCGGCCTTGCCCACCGTGACCGGGTCGACTCCGTAGAGCTGGATGGAGCGGGGCTTCTCGCTCGGGTCAAAGTGGATCAGCTGCATGGTCTTGGCGTTCCGCTCGACCAGCGCCCGGGTGGTGATCATCTCGGAGACGTACAGGCCCTTGCCGCCGCTCTGCTCCCGGCACAGCGTCCGGAACGGGGCGTTGGTGATGCCCGCCATCGGCGCCAGCACGACGGGCGGCCACACTCGCATCGGGCCGATCTGCAGCGGCGCGAACTCGGCTCCGGACGCCGGGGCGGTGGCGGTGGCGGTGGCGGTGGCGACGGTGACGGCGGCGCTGCCGGTGGCAGTCGCGACGGCAGCAGTGGCGGTAGCAGTGGTGGCGGCCTCGGGGGCGGCGAGGGCAGTGCCGGCCGGGGTCGCGGCGGTCTCCGTGGGGGTGGTGCCGTGGGTGCTGCTGTGGGCGGCGTCGGGCGTGGTGGTCATGCGCGGTGAGTCCTCAAAAGGATCGGCTGGGCTGCGGTCCGAGACTCTTCATTGTCCCCCACCTGGCGCAGTGGACCGGCGTGACCGTCGCAACGCCCCGGCTGCCCTGTGCCGAGCCTCCGGCCGGGCGGCCGGTCGGGCGGCCGGGGCCTCTGAGTGCCGGTGGCCGGTCGGCCGACGGGGTGGCCGACGGGTCGGCTGGTCGGCTGGTCGGCTGGTCGGCTGGTCGGTCAGGGTGCCGCCGGTAGCAGCCCTCCCGGTAGTTGCCGAGCACCGTGCCTTCTCGGCTACCCCACCTCCAGGAAGCGGAGTACCGCGAGCACCCGGCGATGCGTGGCGTCGGCCGGTGACAAGTCCAGCTTGGTGAAGATGCTGTTGATGTGCTTGGCCACCGCGCTGTCACTGATCACGAGCGACTCCGCGACAGCGGTGTTGGAACGGCCCTCGGCCATCAGGGCAAGCACGTCCCGCTCCCGAGGGGTCAGGCGTTCGAGCGGGTCACGGTGGCGGCGCAGCAACAGTTGGGCGACCACCTCGGGGTCCAGCGCGGTGCCACCCTCGGCGACGCGCTGCAACGCGTCGACGAAGTCGTCCACATTGGCCACCCGCTCCTTCAGGAGATAGCCGACCCCGCTGGTGTTCCCGGAGAGCAGGTCTGCGGCATAGCGCTCCTCCACGTACTGGGAGAGGAGCAGCACCGCCGTCTGCGGCCACTGGCGGCGGATCATCAGCGCTGCGCGCACCCCTTCGTCGGTGAAGCCCGGCGGCATCCGAACGTCCGTCACCACGACCTGCGGAGCGTGCTGCTCGACAGCCGTCAGCAGTGCCTCGGCGTCACCGACAGCGGCGGCAACCTCGAAGCCGACCGCCTCCAGGACCTTGACCAGGCCCACTCGGAGGAGGACCGAGTCCTCGGCAATCACAGCTCGCACGGCAACTCCACGGTGACGGTGGTCGGACCCCCGAGGGGACTGGCGACGGCGAAGGTGCCGTCCACGGAGGCGGCACGTTTTCGGAGGCCGGTGAGCCCGGTCCCGGTCGCCGGGTCGGCACCGCCGACTCCGTCGTCGGTGATGACGATGCGCAGGCGGTCGGCCTGCTGCTCTACCGACAAGTCGACTCTTGAGGCGCGAGCGTGCTTCGCCACGTTGGCGAGCGCCTCGGAGACAATGAAGTAGGCGACGGCCTCGATGGTGGCTGATGGCCGGGTGGACAGATCGACCTGGAGCCGAACGGGCACTGGGGCCCGGGCGGCGATGCCGGAGAGTGCGGCGTCCAGGCCGCGGTCCTCCAGGATCACCGGATGGAGACCGCGCACCAGATCGCGGAGCTCGACGATGGCCGCCTGAGCCTCCACGTGTGCCTCCACGATCACCTGCATCGCGTCGGGCTGCACGCCGCTCAGGGTGCGCCGGGCCAGGCCGAGGTTCATGGCGAGGGACACCAGACGCTGCTGGGCGCCGTCGTGGAGGTCGCGCTCGATACGGCGGCGCTCGGCGTCGGCGGCATCGACCGCCCCTGCCCGGCTCTCCGCCAGATCCTCCACCCGCCGCTCCAACAGCTCGGTGCGATTCGGGCCGAGCAGAGCACGGGCCGCCCGCTCGTCCACCCCCGCCAGCCAGGCGGAGAGCCAGGGGATCGCGAACAACACGGTGAGACCGCCGGCAGTGGTCAGCCCGTCGGTGCTCGTCCAGCCCGCTCCGGAGCGGAGAGCACTGCCGTGCGGCATCAGGAAGGCCCAGCCGTAGACCGTCGCCATCGCCAGGCCGGCGCCCCCGGCGAGTACGACGGCCAGCCCGGCGACGGCGAAGAGCGGTGCGGCGAGCAGGTGGTACACCGCCTGGCGCCAGGTCAGCCCGGCGCGGAGCCTGGCCACCCAGCCGGCGTCGACCGGGAGCCGACCGGGCACGTCCAGACCACGCAGCCTCCGGATCCGGGTGCGCTGCGCTGTCGTCAGCAGGTCCAGACAGACCAGGGTGAGAACCAGGGCGACCAACGGCCCGAACGTCGCAGTCGGGGCGAAGGCCATCACCGATAGGGCCGGGAGGCCGAGTGGCACCCCGGCGGCGAGGAACAGAGTGTCCTGCCGAGCTGCCGCAGACCACGGGGCATGCTCGGCTCCCCGGGTGAGCATGCGGCGGAGGGCAGAGGTAGACATGCCGGACAGCCTAGGGTTCTCGTCCGGGCACAACCATGAAGCAGGCTGCCGTCTTTGGGGTGTACCTGGCTACACCCCAAAGAGTGGAGCGTGTGCTACCGACTGGGTGTCGGATCTTGGCGAACCTTGAGGACATGACGAGGACCGAGAACGCAACGCAGCACGAGACGGTGGCGGCTACGGCTGCAAAGGCACCGGCACCGGCACCGGCACTAGCAGCCGCCACTGCAACAACCACGACCGCAGCCACGACGGCTGCTACGGCTACGCCTCCCTGGGGGCCGTGGTCCGTCCGCAGCACGCCGCACCGCAACGGCCGAGCCACCCTGGAGGTCTACGAGCACGGCGAGTTGTTGGATGTGATGGTCACCTCCGCGCTCAGCTCAGGTTTACTGCGGGGTGCCCGGCGGGGTGCTCGGAACTGCGCCGGGCACCGCGCAGGGCGCTGCACCGGGCGCTGTGCCAGGCACTCCGCCGGGCACCCCGCCCGAGGCGGGCAGCCGGTCGGTTTCGCCTGGGGGCGGTTGCCGCGCAACCGGGTGCTCCCCACGGTGGCGTTCACCGGCGGCCGACTGAGCCGACGCCGTCAGCCGGCCCGCCTGTTCACGCTGTCGGGCGAGTTCTGGCTGGCCTGGGCGGAGGAGCTGTGCGGCGGCGTGCTGGTGGGGTGCGGAGACGAGTCGCCTCTTCGACTCCGGACGGGGCGGGCATGCTGAGCGCGACGAGCAGCGGCCAGGAGCCGCGCACACGCGGAGTGCCGGCGGCGGCCCTGGCACTCCGTCGGCTGGGGGCCGACCCGCCCGGCCGCTCAGGGCGAGGCGTTCAGCTGCTCCCACCGCTGCCGGGTCTCGTCGTCGTACGGCGTGTACGTCACCAGCCTGGTGTTCGGTCGCGGGCCCAGCCACAGATTGGTGTAGTCGAAGCGGAGGATGCCGGTACCAGGAAACAGGAAGCGCTTGAGCCCGTTACCCGGCCCCTCGACCTCGTGCCGTGCCCAGACGGCCTCGAAGTCGGGGGAGGCGTTCCGCAGCCGGTCCAGCAGCGCAGTCCAGACCCGCTCGGCACTGTGGTCCGCCATCGCCGCACGGAAGCGCGCGACGATCGCCTCACGCGCGCGCTCCCGGTCGACCAGCAGACTGGAGAAGTACGAGTCGGTGAAGGCCAGCCACATGACGTTCCGGTCCTCGAACGGCATCGCGTCGAGGTCACCGGCGATCCGGGTGTAGGCCCGGTTGTAGGCCAGGATGTCGTAACGGCTGTTCAGTACCGCCGTCGGCATCGGCTCAAGCTGGTTCAGCAGCACCCGGATCGCCGGGGTGATGGTCAGGCAGTCGACAACCGGGGCAGGGTCCTCCGAGCCGGCGAGCGCGAAGAGGTGCGCCCGCTCGTTCCGGTCGAGCAGCAGCGTCCGGGCGACAGAGTCCAGTACCTGGCTGGAGACCTGGATGTTCCTGGCCTGCTCAAGCCACGTGTACCAGGTGACTCCGACGGCGGCCAGCTGTGCCACCTCCTCACGGCGCAGCCCGGGCGTGCGCCGCCGCCCGGTCTGCGGGAGCCCGACCTGCTCCGGTGAGATCCGCTCCCGTCGGCTCCGCAGAAAGGCCGCCAACTCGTGTCGGCGGCTGTCGGCAGGCGCGATGCTGGTTGTCATGCGGCCAAGCATGCGCCACTTCCAAGCCTATTGCCAGGTAGTACTGATACCTGGATAAACACTCTCTGGTACCAGGGTGAGCGAGGCCCCATCGTAGTAGTCGTGACCCAGCAACTAGCGCTCCCACAGACCACTCCTCTGGTACGGCCCGCCACCTCCACCCTCGGTCTGGCCGGCCTCGTCACCGTCCTGCTCGGTGCATTCCTGCCGATGCTGGACTTCTTCATCGTCAACGTCGCCCTGCCCACCATCGACCACGACCTGGCCGCCGGGCCCGCCGTCCTGGAGCTGGTCGCCGCCGGCTACGGCATCGCGTTCGCCGTACTGCTGGTTCTCGGCGGACGCCTCGGCGACACCTTCGGCCGTCGGCGGCTCTTCATAGCGGGCGCAGCGCTCTTCGCCCTCACCTCACTCCTCTGCGGCCTCGCCCCCTCGGCCTGGACCTTGGTCGCGGCCCGCGTCGCACAAGGCGCCTCGGCCGCACTGCTGCTCCCCCAGGTCCTGGCGACCATCACCGCTGTCAGCAGCGGCCCGCAGCGCGCACGTGCGCTCAGCATCTACGGCGCGGTCGGAGGTGTCTCCGTGGTGATCGGTCAGGTACTCGGCGGGATGCTCGTCTCAGCCGACCTGTTCGGCACCAGCTGGCGCGCCGTCTTCCTCCTGAACGTCCCGTTCGCGCTCCTGACCGCGGCCCTGGCCGTCGTCTACGTGCCCGAGAGCCGTTCCCCGCAGGCCGTGAAGGTCGACCTTCCCGGCACGGTGCTGCTGACCGCGGCTCTCCTCGCCCTCTTCGTGCCGCTGATGGAAGGGCGGGCCGTGGGCTGGCCGCTCTGGAGCTGGCTGATGCTCGGCGCCTTCCCGTTCCTGGCCGCCGCGTTCCTGTTCGTCGAGCGGCGGGCGGAGCTGTCCGGCCGGGTCCCGCTGGTTCCGCTCTCGCTGCTCCGCATTCCCGAGATGCGGCACGGGCTGGGCATCGCCGTGCCGTACTTCACCGGCTTCGGCGGCTTCATGTTCGTGATCGCGGTGATGCTGCAGCAGGGTCTGCGGCTCGGCCCGGTCGCGGCCGGCTGGGCGCTGGTGCCGATGGCCGTCGGGTACTTCTTCGCCTCGCTCTCCGGCCCCCGGCTGATCAGCCGGTTCGGCAGCCGGGTGATCACTGCGGGAGCCGTCGTCCAGGGCCTCGGCCTGGCCACTCTGATTGCCACGGTGCTGACCGACTGGGCGCACTTCTCACCGCTCCGGATGCTCCCCGGGGTGGCGCTCGCGGGCATCGGCCAGGGCCTGATCGGGACGCCGCTGTTCCGGGTCGTCCTGTCGAAGGTGCCGCTCGACCGGGCAGGTGTCGGCAGTGGCGTCCTGGCCACCACTCAGCAGTCCAGCCTGGCACTCGGGGTGGCGACGCTGGGGACGCTCTTCCTCACCCTGTCCCCCTCGCTGGGCATCTCGCACGCACTGGCTCTGGCGCTGGCACTCCAACTGGCCGGTTCGGTCGTCATCTTCGGCCTGAGCACCCGGCTCCCCCGCTCCGTCGGCTGACCACCCACAGCGGGCCGGCCCAACCGGGCCCACCCCACCGGGCCGACCGCACACACACCTCGCCACCCGCCAGCCGCACCCCACACCCCGCACCCCGCACCTCGCACCTCGCACCCCGCCGAAAACCGCAGGATCATGTCAGTACCGGATGCCAGGATGGCGGCATGACAGCGACCCAGCCCAGCACCCCGGCCGAGACCCGTACCCGCGAGGAGCTCACAGCCCTGGTCAGGGCCGGTGTCCAGCCGAAGTACCTGCTCTTCTGGGGCCACCGACCCGAGAGCAGCGGCCGGGTCGGCCCGGGCTCGCTCAGCCAGTGGTGGCCGGCGGAGTTCACCGTCGACGGGGTCACGTACCCGACCGCCGAGCACTGGATGATGGCGGGCAAGGCCCGGCTCTTCGGTGACGAGCGGGTACTCCCCCGAATCCTCCAGGCCCGCACCCCGGCCGAGGCCAAGAATCTGGGCCGACTGGTCGAGGGCTTCGAGGAGAACCGCTGGGCCGCCGCGCGGTTCGAGCTGGTGGTCGAGGGCAATGTGGCGAAGTTCGGTCAGCACCCGGACCTGCGCGAGTACCTGCTCGGCACCGCGCAGCGGGTCCTGGTGGAGGCCAGCCCGATGGACCGCCTCTGGGGCATCGGGCTCGCGGCGGACAACGAGCGCGCGACGGTTCCGGCGGAGTGGCGGGGGCTGAACCTGCTGGGCTTCGCCCTGATGGAGGCCCGATCCCGGCTGGCCTGACAGAGAGCCAGCAGTCAGCGAGCACCCGCGGAAGCGCCCCAACCAGTCCCACCGAAACCCACCAGGCCCGCCGAACCAGCGACCCGCAGAACCGCCGACCCGGCGCCCCGGCGAACCCGCCGAGCCCACCGAGCCCACCGAGTCCGACCGGCGGCCCGCCGAACCCGGCTGGGCCCCGTACCCGGCCGAGTTCCGTCAGGCCCAGGGGCGGCCGACGGTACTGCCTACTACGACCGACGTCCCGACCTGGGTCAGCAGCCGATCAGACGGGCACCGAGGTAGGACTTCACCTGGTCGAGGGAGACCCGCTCCTGCGCCATGGTGTCGCGCTCGCGGATGGTGACCGCGTTGTCCTCAAGGGTGTCGAAGTCGACCGTGACGCAGAACGGCGTACCGATCTCGTCCTGGCGGCGGTAGCGCTTGCCGATGGCACCGGCGTCGTCGAACTCGACGTTCCAGGCCGTCCGCAGGTCGGCGGCGAGGCCGCGGGCCTTCGGGGAGAGGTCGGCGTTGCGCGACAGCGGCAGCACCGCGACCTTGACCGGGGCGAGCCGCGGGTCGAGCCGCATGCCGACGCGCTTCTCCATGACGCCCTTGGCGTTGGGCGCCTCGTCCTCGAAGTAGGCGTCGATCAGGAAGGCCAGCATCGCGCGGTTGAGACCGGCGGCCGGCTCGATGACGTACGGGAAGTACCGCTCGCCGGACTCCTGGTCGAAGTACTTGAGGTCCTGGCCGGAGGCCTCGCTGTGGGTGGCGAGGTCGTAGTCGGTCCGGTTGGCGACACCCTCCAGCTCGGAGAACTCGGTGCCGCCGAAGTTGAAGCGGTACTCGATGTCCACCGTGCGCTTGGCGTAGTGGGAGAGCTTCTCCTTCGGGTGCTCGAAGAAGCGCATGTTCTCGGTCCGCAGGCCGAGGCCCACGTACCAGTCCCAGCGCTGCTGCAGCCAGTACTCGTGCCAGGTCTCGTCCTCGCCGGGCTTGACGAAGAACTCCATCTCCATCTGCTCGAACTCACGCGTGCGGAAGATGAAGTTGCCGGGCGTGATCTCGTTGCGGAAGCTCTTGCCGACCTGGGCGATGCCGAACGGCGGCTTCTTGCGCGAGGTGGTCTGCACGGCCTTGAAGTTGGTGAAGATGCCCTGCGCCGTCTCGGGACGCAGGTAGGCCAGGCCGCCCGCGTCCTCGGTGACGCCGAGGTGCGTCTTCAGCATGCCCGAGAACTCCTTGGGCTCCGTGAAGGCGCCCTTGTTGCCGCAGTTCGGGCAGTTGATGTCGGCGAGGCCGTTGGCGGGCAGCTTGCCGTGCTTGGCCTCGTACGCCTCCTCCAGGTGGTCCGCGCGGTAGCGCTTGTGACAGGAGGTGCACTCGGTGAGCGGGTCGTTGAAGGTGGCGACGTGGCCGGATGCCTCCCAGACCTCACGGGCCAGGATCACCGACGAGTCGAGCCCGACGACGTCCTCCCGAGCGGTGACCATCGAACGCCACCACTGGCGCCGGATGTTCTCCTTGAGCTCGACGCCCAGTGGCCCGTAGTCCCAGGCGGCGCGCGTACCGCCGTAGATCTCGCTGCAGGGGTAGACGAAGCCACGGCGCTTGCTCAGGCT
Organism: Kitasatospora kazusensis; assembly: GCF_039529945.1. NCBI lineage: Bacteria > Bacillati > Actinomycetota > Actinomycetes > Kitasatosporales > Streptomycetaceae > Kitasatospora > Kitasatospora kazusensis. The sequence continues at coordinate 110,027 of NZ_BAAANT010000007.1, forward strand.
GACGATCGTGTCGATCTTGTCGGCGGCCACAGTGCTCTCTTCAGTACGACGTCGGTTCGACGGCACGGTCAAGGCGCGGCTGGTTGCACGCACCCGAATACCTCAGGTTACCGGGCACCCGGGTGGGGGGTTCAAATCGGTATTCCCGAAAACCGGTGTCCAGGCGCCTCCGATCGCCCGAACGAGTGAGTTGACAATCATTTCCACATAAGATGAGAATGGTTGTCATGATGCTCCGACTCCAGCGACCGCGCCGCCTCTCTACCTCGATAGCCCTGACCGCCACCGCCCTCGTCGGCACCCTCGTGCTCACCGCCTGCGGTGGTACGAGCAGTGCCAAGAGCAGTGACGGCAAGCTGAACGTGGTGGCGTCGTTCTACCCGATGGAGTTCCTCGTCGAGCAGATCGGCGGTGACAACGTGCACGTCACCGACCTCACCGCAGCCGGTGTCGAGCCGCACGACCTCGAACTCACCGCCAAGCAGGTCGCCTCCGTCCAGCAGGCCGGAATGGTCGTCTACCTCAAGGGCCTGCAGCCCACCGTCGACCAGGCCGTCGCCCAGTCCGAGGCCAAGCACGTGGTGGACGCCACCGTGGCCTCGCCGCTGGTCGACCACCACCTCGACGAGGGCACGAGCGGTACCGGGCAGGCCGCCCACGCCACCGGCGACCCGCACATCTGGCTCGACCCGACCCGCTACGCGGCGGTCGCCAGGAGTGTCGGCGCCGAACTCGCCAAGGCGGATCCGGCGCACGCCCCCGACTACCAGAAGAACACCGACGCCCTGGTCGGCAAGCTCGCCACCCTGGACCAGGAGTTCCAGTCGGGGCTGAAGGGCGTCAAGTCCAAGACCTTCGTCACCAGCCACGCCGCGTTCGGCTACCTCTCCGACCACTACGGTCTGACCCAGATCGCGATCAACGGCGTCGACCCGGAGGCCGAGCCCACGCCGGCCCGGCTCGCCGAGATCCAGAAGGCCGCCAAGGACAACGGCGTGACCACGATCTTCTTCGAGACCCTGGTCAGCCCGAAGCTGGCCGAGACGGTCGCCCAGGACCTGAAGCTCAAGACGGCGGTGCTCGACCCGATCGAGGGCGTCAAGTCCCCGGCCAAGGACGACTACTTCTCGATCATGCGTCAGAACCTCGCCAACCTGCGGACCGCGCTCGGCGCCACCAGCTGAGGGGACAGCACACCCATGAGCTCCGTCATATCCCGGGCGACCGCAGAGGCCACCGCCCAAGCCACCGCCCAGCCCGCCCCCCAGCCCGCGGAACAGCCCGCGGAACAGGCCACCGGCGAGGCCGCCGACAGCGCCGCTGACGCCGACCCCAGCACCCACACCGGTACCAACACCGGTACCAACACCGGCGTCGGCGTCAGCACCGGCACCGGCACCGGCACCCACCCGGTGCCCGTCCGGCTGCGCGGCGCCGTGGCCTCGCTCGGGGGCCGTCCGGTACTGCGCGGCGTGGACCTCACCGTCCGACCCGGCGAGGTGGTCGCGCTGCTCGGCGCCAACGGCTCCGGCAAGTCCACCACCGTCAAGACCGTGGTCGGCTCCGTCCCGTTGGAGCGCGGCAGCCTGGAGCTGTTCGGCACGCCGTCCGGCAGGTTCCGGGACTGGCGCCGGGTCGGCTACGTCCCGCAGCGCACCACCGCCGCGGCCGGGGTCCCGGCCACCGTCCGCGAGGTGGTCTCCACCGGGCGGCTGCCGCAGCACCGGATGCTGCCGTTCCGCCGCAAGGACCGGGCCGCCGTGGACCGCGCGCTGGACGCCGTCGGCATGCTCGACCGCGCGGAGGACGGTGTGGCCGACCTCTCCGGCGGCCAGCACCAGCGGGTGCTGATCGCCCGCGCGCTGGTGGGCTCCCCCGACCTCCTGATCATGGACGAGCCGATGGCCGGTGTGGACGTGGCGAGCCAGCAGGTGCTGGCCGACACCCTGCGCCGCGAGGTCGAACGCGGCGCCGCCGTCCTGCTGGTACTGCACGAACTGGGCCCGCTGGAGCCGCTGATCGACCGGGCCGTGGTGCTGCGCGACGGCTGCGTCGCGCACGACGGCCCGCCGCCGCCCAACACCGGCCAGCACGCGCTTCCCGGCCACGACCACGTCCACCCGCACGCGGACGACCACCACCCCACCACCCCTGGACCGCTGGCATGACCGAAATGCTCAGTTACGACTTCATGCAGCGGGCGCTGATCGCCGCCGTGCTGGTCGGCATCACCGCACCCGCCGTCGGGATCTACCTGGTGCAGCGGCGGCAGGCACTGATGGGCGACGGCATCGGGCACGTCGCGCTGACCGGCGTCGGCCTCGGGTTCGTGTTCCAGACCAGCCCGGTCTGGATGGCCGTGCTGGTCTGCGTACTCGGCGCCGTGGTCATGGAACTGGTCCGCTCGCGCGGCAACAACCGCGGCGACATCGCACTGGCGATGCTCTTCTACGGCGGGATGGCCTGCGGGAAGCTCCTGGTCAGCATGAGCGCCCAGGCCGGCAGCGGCAGCCTGGAGAGCTACCTGTGGGGCTCCATCCTCACCGTCTCCCCCACGGATCTGGCCACCATCGGCGTGCTCGGCGCGGTGGTGATCGCCGTCACCGTCGGTCTGCGCCGCCAGTTCTTCGCGATCTGCCAGGACGAGGAGTTCGCCCGGGTCACCGGCATCCCGGTCCGCTTCCTCAACCTGCTGCTCGCCGTGATGGCCGCCGTCACCGTCACGGTCGCCATGCGGGTGGTCGGGCTGCTGCTGGTCAGCGCGCTGATGGTGGTCCCGGTGGCCGCCGCCCAGCAGCTCACCCGTTCCTTCGCGGCGACCCAGGCGGCGGCCATCGCCCTGGGCATCACCGTCGCGGTGGCCGGAGTCGCCGGGTCGTACCAGGCCGATGTGCCGTCAGGTCCGGCCATCGTGCTGCTCGCCATCGCCGTCTTCGCGGTGTTCAGCGCGATCGCGGCCCCGCTGGCCAGGCGTCGGCACCGGGCCGCGAGCTCCGCCGGCGGACCGGCCGGGCCGGAGGTCTGCGACGTCCTCCTCCCCGCGCAGGCCGGATCGGTGCCGGACGGCGCCCGGCACGACAGGTCCGACCGCAGCGACCCGGCGGGAAGTCCGGGGCTGGCACAATGATGTGCGAGATGCCCCCACTTCCAGGAGGACCCACGGTGACCACCGCAGGCCCGTCGCCGCGCGCCCGATCAACTCGGCAGCGAGCCGCCGTCTCGGCGGCCCTGGACGAGATCGAGGACTTCCGCAGCGCGCAGGAGCTGCACGACATGCTCAAACACCGAGGCGACTCGGTCGGTCTGACCACCGTCTACCGCACGCTCCAGTCGCTGGCCGACGCGGGCGAGGTGGACGTGCTGCGCACCTCCGACGGCGAAGCCGTCTACCGCCGTTGCAGCAGCGGGCACCACCACCACCTGGTCTGCCGTCACTGCGGCGCCACCGTGGAGGTCGAGGGCCCGGCGGTCGAGCGCTGGGCCAACACCGTCGCCGCCGAACACGGCTACAGCGACATCGCCCACACCCTGGAGATCTTCGGCACCTGCGCGGAGTGCGCGGCCAAGCAGTAGCCCGGCCCAGCAGTAGATCGGCCCAGCAGTAGATCGGCCCAGCAGGACGGGAGGGGCCCCAGCCGAAGGCTGGGGCCCCTCCCGTCGCTCGGGTCAACCAGATCCTGGCCGGCGGAGCCGGGTCAGCGCTGCGCCGGCACCTCGGTGGCGAGGCCGCCGACGGCCGGCCCACCCGGGGTGGGCGCGCCGGGCGCGGTCACCTCGTTGGGCAGGGCGCCCCCGAAGCGGCGGTCGCGCCGTGCGAACTGCTCGCAGGCCCGCCAGAGGTCGCGGCGGTCGAAGTCCGGCCAGAGCACGTCCTGGAACACGAACTCGGCGTACGCGCTCTGCCAGAGCAGGAAGTTGGAGGTGCGCTGCTCGCCGCTGGGGCGGAGGAAGAGGTCCACGTCCGGCATGTCGGGGTGGTACATGTACTTGGCGACGGTCTTCTCGGTGACCTTCGCCGGGTCGAGCTTGCCGGCCGCCACGTCGCGGGCGATCGCCGCCGCCGCGTCCGCGACCTCGGCCCGGCCGCCGTAGTTGACGCACATGTAGAGGGTGACGGCGTCGTTGTCCTTGGTCTGCTCCTCGGCGACCTGGAGCTCCTGGACGACGCTCTTCCACAGCTTCGGCATCCGGCCGGCCCAGCGGATCCGGACGCCCATCTCGTCCATCTCGTCGCGGCGGCGGCGGATGACGTCGCGGTTGAAGTTCATCAGGAACTTCACCTCGTCCGGCGAGCGCTTCCAGTTCTCGGTGGAGAAGGCGTACAGCGAGATGTTCTTCACGCCGAGCTCGATGGCGCCCTTGAGGACGTCGAGCACGACGGACTCGCCGACCTTGTGGCCCTCGGTGCGCGGCAGCCCGCGCTCCTTGGCCCAGCGCCCGTTGCCGTCCATCACGATCGCCACGTGCTCCGGGACGAGCTCGCCGGGGAGCTTCGGCGGCCGGGCGCCGCTCGGGTGCGGGGTCGGAGTCACGTACTCCCGCTGCTTGCTGCCGAAGAGGCGTCGCGCTGCCATGGTGCTCACTTCTCCACGTATCTCATCGAGCGGATGCCCCGCTCCAGGTGCCACTGCAGATAGGCGGCCACCAGCCCGCTGCCCTCGCGCCAGTACCGGGGCTCACAGTTGTCCGCCGTCTGCCAGTCCCCTGACAGCAGCGCGCCGAGCAGTACCAGTGTCTCAGGGGAGGGTACGGCACTTCCGGGTACCCGGCAGTCCGAGCAGAGCACACCGCCCGCCTGGAGCGAGAAGAACCGGTTGACGCCGTCCATACCGCACTTGGCGCAGTCGGTGAAGCTCGCGCCGTACCCGTTGACCGCCAGCGAACGGAGCAGGAAGGCGTCCAGCACGAGGTGCGACTCATGCAGCCCGGCCGCCAGTGTGCGCAGCGCGCCGACCAGCAGCAGGTACTGCTGGACGGCCGGTTCGCCCTCGTTCTCGGCGAACCGCTCCGCCGTCTCCAGCATCGCCGTACCGGCGGTGTAGCGGCCGTAGTCGGTGACGATCGAGCCGCCGTAGGGGGCGATGGTCTCCACCTGGGTGCAGAGCGGCAGCGAGCGGCCGACCAGGTCGGCGCCCCGGCTGAAGAACTGCACGTCGACGTGGGAGAACGGCTCCAGCCGCGCGCCGAACTTCGACTTGGTCTTGCGGATGCCCCGGGCGACCGCGCGCACCCGGCCGTGCTGGCGGGTCAGCAGGGTGATGATCCGGTCGGCCTCACCGAGTTTCTGGACGCGCAGCACCACGCCGTCGTCGCGGATGAGGCTCATGCGCGCGTTCCGGGGCAGCGGGTGTCGGACAGGGTGGCCATCCGACCATTGTCCCCCAAGCCGCCCGGTGCCCGGACAGCCGTCCGCCCGCACCCAGGTCCGTGGGGGGACGCCTCGGGTGCGGGTGACGGCGGGCCCGGAGGGGGGTTCGGGCCCGGTCTGTGGGGGTCTGAGGGGGTGGTGACGCGGTGAGCAGGGCGGCCGGGCGGGCGGCGGAACGCCGGACGCCGTGGTCAGTGCGGGGCGCTGGTGGCCGACTGGAGGAGTTCGCCGACCCGGAGTTCGGCGAGCTTGAGGCAGCGGCCGACGGCGGCCAGCGCGGCGCGCTCCTGCGGGAGGTACCGGCCGTCGGCCAGCGCGATCCGGGCGCCCTGCAGCAGCAGCCGCTCGCGGCCCTGCTGGGCCAGGTGCGGGGCCAGGGGTTCGAGCGCGGCGTGCAGTTCGATGGTCAGACCGCTGCCGGCGCCGTCGAGGTCGACCGGCACCTCGCCGTCGACCCCGGAGAGCGCGGCCAGCGCGGCCAGCACCTGGACCTCTCCGCAGTCCTCGAACCCGGCCTCGCGGACCACCGCGCAGGCGGCCTCCCGGGCCGCCCGGCCACCCGTGCCGCCGGCCGCGAGCACGGCCAGGGCCACGGTGTACTGGGCGTCGCGGAGCATCGAGGCCAGCCGGACACTGGTGAGCTGCTCCAGGGTCTCGACGCCGTACCTGCCGTGGCAGGAGGTGCACTGCACGCTGCCGACCACCGGCCCGACCGGGAGGATCGGCGTACCGACCAACCGCAGCCACCGCCGACCGTGCTGTCGGCGGTAGTTGCGGTCCCCGCCACAGCCGGGACAGAAGAAATCACCGAGGACGTCCGTCCGCCACCTAGGGCGGACACCCCACAACCCTGTCACGGCGCCACTCCCCAGACATGGCAGGCGGCCTGCGCATCAATGGGCAGGTCACGCGACCGGAAGGCGGGGGCCGTCCCACCGACCCCGGTTCCGGTGGATAGATGCTGCCACGGTTAAGGACACGTGTCAGCACCCCGAACGGGTAAAGATGTGGCGTGGAACACATTTCTCCGGAGGGGCCCCCGGGGCGTCCCGGGAGCCCTCCCCGGAACGCCCCCCGTACGAACTATCCGCGCTGCGCCCGGTTGACGGCGCTGACCATGGCCTTCAGCGAGGCCAGCACGGTGTTGCCGTCGATGCCGACGCCCCACAGCACCCGGCCGTCGACGGCGCACTCGACGTACGCGGCGGCCTGGGCGTCGCCGCCCTCGCTCAGCGCGTGCTCGGCGTAGTCCAGGACGCGGACGTCGATGCCGATCCGGGCCAGCGCGTCGCCGAAGGCGGAGACCGGGCCGTTGCCGGTACCGGTCAGCGTCGCGGGGACGCCGTCCAGGACGGCTTCGGTGGTCAGCGCGTCCCGGCCGTCCTCGGTGGTCAGGCTGCGCGAACCGCTCAGCGAGATCCGGCCCCAGGCGTTGTCCGGGGTGGGCAAGTACTCGTCCTGGAAGGCCGCCCAGATGTCGGCCGGGGTGACCTCGCCGCCCTCGGCGTCAGTCTTGGCCTGGATGATCTTCGAGAACTCGATCTGCATCCGGCGCGGCAGGTCCAGCTTGTGGTCGTTCTTCAGGACGTACGCGATGCCGCCCTTGCCCGACTGGCTGTTGACCCGGATGACGGCCTCGTACGAGCGCCCCACGTCCTTCGGGTCGATCGGCAGGTACGGCACGCCCCAGGTGTACTCGCCGACCGGCACCCCGGCCGCCGCCGCGTCGGCCTCCAGAGCGTCGAAGCCCTTCTTGATGGCGTCCTGGTGCGAGCCGGAGAAGGAGGTGTAGACCAGGTCGCCGGCGTACGGGTGGCGCTCCGGGACGGCCATCTGGTTGCAGTACTCGGCGGTGCGGCGGATCTCGTCGATGTCGGAGAAGTCGATCATCGGGTCGACGCCCTGCGAGAACAGGTTCATCCCGACGTTGACCAGGTCCAGGTTGCCCGTCCGCTCGCCCTGCCCGAACAGGCAGCCCTCGACCCGGTCCGCACCGGCCATCACGGCCAGCTCGGCGGAGGCGACGCCGGTGCCCCGGTCGTTGTGCGGGTGGGTGGACAGGCAGACGAACTCGCGGCGGGACAGGTTCCGCGACATCCACTCGATCTTGTCGGCGTAGACGTTCGGAGTGGAACGCTCCACCGTGGTCGGCAGGTTCAGGATGATCTCGCGGCCCTCGCCCGGCTGCCAGACGTCCATCACCGCCTCGCAGACCTCCAGGGCGAAGTCCAGCTCGGTGTCGATGAAGATCTCGGGCGAGTACTCGTAGCCCAGGACGGTGTCCTCGCCCAGCAGCTTCTCGGCGTACTCCATCACCAGCCGGGTGCCGTCCACCGCGATGGCCTTGATGTCGTCCTTGGAGCCCTTGAAGACCACCCGGCGGAACAGCGGCGAGGTCGCGTTGTACAGGTGGACGGTGGCCCGGGGGGCGCCGATCAGGGACTCCACCGTGCGCTCGATCAGGTCCTCGCGGGCCTGGGTCAGCACCGAGATGGTGACGTCCGCGGGGATCGCGCCCTCCTCGATCAGCGAGCGGACGAAGTCGAAGTCGGTGGCGCCGGAGGACGGGAAGCCGACCTCGATCTCCTTGTAGCCCAGCTTCACCAGCAGGTCGAACATCTTGCGCTTGCGGGCCGGGGACATCGGGTCGATCAGCGCCTGGTTGCCGTCCCGCAGGTCGGTGGACAGCCAGCGCGGCGCCTTGGTGATGACCTTGCCGGGCCAGGTGCGGTCCGGCAGGTCGATCGCGCCGAAGGGTACGTAGCGGCCGAACGGCATGCCGGACGGCTGCTGCCGGACGGACGAGGCGGTGATCGGGGTGGGACGGTCGATGAACGCGCGGGCGATCGAAGACTGCTCAGTCATGAAGGAGACTCTCGGCTTCTCTGTCGATTGCGGGCTGGTCGGGGTGGATGAACACCCGACTCGGCCGACTTCTGCGCCGCATGGAATGCATCGCTCAGGAGATGCATGGGCACAGCACGATCCCCGCGGCGAGGGGGCCGGCCTTCGTGGTCTACAGGCCCTCGCCGCGGCAGCTAAGAAGAAGCAGCCCGTAACGCATGATGTTGCCCAGCGTAACCCAGGTCCCCCGGCGCGAGCAGTGAACCGCACCACCATTCCACCCCTTGAGACACCGGCAGCACCGTGACAACAAGTCACCGATGCGTCACGCTTGGCGACATGACATCTGGCGCGCAGTTCTGCACCATCATCCCGCCGTACATGCTCGACCGGCTGGCCGAGCAGGGCCACGAGGCCGCCCAGCGCTCACTGGCCCTGGACGCCGTCCACCGCGCGGGCCGCCTGACCGCGGCCCCGGCGGCCGCCCCCGCACCCCCGCCGCACCACCTCACCCGCACCATCGGCGACGCCCACCACACCCAGAAGGCACCAGGGCGCCCGGTCCGCCGCGAGGGCGGCGCGCCGGTCAAGGACGCCGGCGTCAACCGCGCGTACGACGCCCTCGGGGCGACGTTCGCGCTGTACGAGGAGGTCTACGGACGGCACTCCGTCGACGGCGCCTGGCTGCCGCTGGACGCGACCGTCCACTACGGGCAGAAGTACGACAACGCCTTCTGGGACGGCGCCCGGATGGTCTTCGGCGACGGCGACGGCGTCCTGTTCAACGACTTCACCTCCTCACAGGACGTGATCGGCCACGAACTCACCCACGGCGTCACCCAGTACAGCGCGGGCCTGGACTACCAGGGCCAGTCCGGCGCGCTCAACGAGTCGGTCTCCGACGTCTTCGGCTCGCTCGTCAAGCAGTACGCGCTGCGGCAGCCCGCCGCCGACGCGGACTGGCTGATCGGCGCCGCCCTGCTCGCGCCCGGCGTCCAGGGCGTCGCGCTGCGCTCGATGAAGGCGCCCGGCACGGCGTACGACGACCCCCGGCTCGGCAAGGACCCGCAGCCGGCCCAGATGGGCGACTACGTCGAGACCACCGAGGACCAGGGCGGGGTGCACATCAACTCCGGCATCCCCAACCACGCCTTCTACCTGCTCGCCACCGCCCTCGGCGGCAACGCCTGGGAGCGGGCCGGGCAGGTCTGGTACGACACCCTGACGGGCGGCCGGCTCGCCCACGACGCGGACTTCACCGCCTTCGCCAAGGCCACCGCCGCGGCGGCCCGGGCCCGCTACACCGACGAGGCGGTGGCCAACACCGTGATCGCCGCCTGGTCGCAGGTCGGCGTCAGCGCGACCTGACGGCCGTCGGCCGTCGGCCGGCGGGCCGACCGGGCCGACCGGGCCGACCGGGCCGACCCGCCGGGCTGCCCGTTCCCGGCGGGCGAAACCTTGGAGCGGGCTGGGTGTCAGCTGGGCACGGTTCGCGCAAACTCTGTAAAAACCCAGCAAATCCCATCACCAGGCAGCAGACTGGCGACCATGTACATCCAGGTGACCCGTACCGGCGGCCTGGCTGGCCGCGCCCACCGCGCGGAGCTGGACACCGCCGACCGGCCCGACGCCCCGCACGTCCACGCCCTCGCCCGCGAGGCCGTGGCCGGCGGGCTGCGCGCACCCTCGTACGGGGTGCCGGACGGGTACCACTACGAGATCACCGTCGACGGCCGGACGGTGCACTGCGCCGACCCGAAGCTGACGGACTGCCAGCGCGAGCTGATCTCGCTGGTGCTGCACGAGGGCGTCAGCCGGCCGGATCAGCCGAAGCGGCCGTTGACGTAGTCGGAGGTGCGGGGGTCCGCCGGGGTCGCGAACATCGCCCCGGTCGGGCCGTGTTCGACGATGGCGCCCGGGGTGCCCTGCTCCGCCAGGAAGAAGGCGCAGCGGTCCGAGACGCGCTGCGCCTGCTGCATGTTGTGGGTGACGATCACGATGGTGACCGTCTCCGCCAGTTCGCGGATGGTCTGCTCGATCCGGCGGGTGGAGGTCGGGTCGAGGGCCGAGCAGGGCTCGTCCATCAGCAGCACCTTGGGGCGGACGGCCAGCGATCGGGCGATGCACAGCCGCTGCTGCTGGCCGCCGGAGAGCGCGCCGCCGGGCTGGCGCAGCCGGTCCTGAACCTCCCGCCAGAGCCCGGCCTTGCCCAGGCACTCCTCCACCAGGTGGTCCTTCTCCGGCCGGGAGGCCCGGATGCCGGTGAGCTTGAGGCCCGCCACCACGTTGTCGTAGATCGACATCGCGGGGAAGGGGTTGGGCTTCTGGAAGACCATCCCGATGTCCCGCCGGGCGCTGGTGAGCCGGCGCTCGGGGGCGTAGACGTCCGTGCCGTCGAGCAGCACCTCGCCCGCGAGGGCGGCGCCCGGGATCAGCTCGTGCATCCGGTTGAGGATCCTCAGGAAGGTGGACTTGCCGCAGCCGGACGGGCCGATCAGCGCGGTGACCTGCCCCTGGGGCATGGTCAGCGAGACCCGGTCCAGCACCTTGCGGTCGCCGAACCAGGCCGACACGGCCCGGGCATCGAGGGTCCCCGCCGTGGACGGCCGCGCGGGCAGCAGGACCGTGCTCTCGATGCTGGTCATGGGGTGGTGGTCTCCTTCACGGTGGTCTCCTTCAACGGTGTTGGCGGCTCACGGTGGTGGCGGCTCACGGCAACGACGGCGGCGGGCGGGTCAGACCAGGTTGGGCAGCAGGCGGGCGACTTCGTCCGCGACGGCGAGACCCAGCGCGCTCAGCACCGGTACCCCGACGATCCAGGCCTGCGGACGGCCCCAGCGGGACCAGGCCGAGGCCAGCGCGAGGGCGGCGAGCAGCAGGGCCTCGCCCCAGAGCACCAGCGGGATCCAGGCGCCGCTGTCCGTCCCCATCGCCAGCTCGCCGGGTGGCAGTGAACCGGCGCCGAGCGGACGGGCGTTGGCGTCCTTCACGGCGGAGACCTGGTCGGCGTCGACCAGCAGGACCCCGGACGGCGCGTACCGCGGCCCGTCCCCGGTGGCCAGCACCAGCCGGCCCGCGCCGTTCGGCAGGGCCGCCGGCACCGGGTCGCCGGCCCGCCGGACGTCCAGCACCCGGTAGGTGTGGGTGCCCTGGCCGGTGGTGACGGTGAAGGTCTCGCTCGGCCGGAGGTTGCCGAGGGTCCCGAACGGCCCGCCGAAGCCGGCCTGGCGGCCGAACAGGATGCTGGTACCGGCCTGTCCGGGGTACGGGCTGTCCCGGCGGTGCCCGGGGCCGGACTCCAGCACGTCGCCGGAGGTCCCCTCCCGCACCACCTCGCGCAGTCCCAGCTGTGGGATGGTCAGCAGGGCGATCGGGGTGCCGGGGTCGACCAGGGCGCCGCCCGAGGTGCGCTGGCCGATCGGCGTGGTGCCCTTGGCCAGGCTCTCGCGCAGCTGGGCGTAGCCGGTCTCGTGGTCGCGCAGGTGGCGCAGGCCGCCGAGCGGCCCGAGGTCGAGCAGCAGTCCGAGAAGCATCGCCGCCGCGATCGACAGCGCGGCGCCGACCAGCTGCGGGCCGTCCGGGCGCAGCCGGGCCCGGACGGGGGCGGGCGGCGGCGGGACGACCGCCTGCGGGAACCACGCGGGCACGGCGGGCGGGCGGGTGAGTGTCACTTGACGTCCTCCCCCGCGCCGCGCCCGGCCAGGCGGCGCCGCGCGTAGGGCACCCCGATCCAGCCCAGCAGCAGTACCCCGGCGCCCATCACGAGCCAGGAGCCGACGGGCGTACCGGACGAGGCCGTCCGCACCGCCGCCGTCCGCCGCACGCCCGGTGCGGCACCGGCCGGTGCGGCACCGGTCTGGCCGGCGGTCGGTGCCGTACCGGTCTGCGGGTCGGCCGCTGCCTCCTGGATCACGCCCGGCGGGGCGACGGTGACGGCCTGCCAGCTGGTGGGCGTGCCGAAGTTCAGTACCCCGGTGAAGTCGCGCAGCGAGGTGGGGGCGACCTTGGCCCGGCAGCTCGCGGTGACGGTGTAAGCGCCGTGCAACGGGCCCGCGCCACTGCGGTTGGCCACCACCCGCAGGGTGTTGGCGAGCGGCAGGACGTACCCGCCGTTGGCGGCGCGCCGGTACGCGGCGGCTGCCACCGTGCCGGTGAGCGGGGCGCCTTCGGCGGGGAAGCCCGCACCGGTGATCCGGACGGCCAGGTAGTCGCCGGCCGCCGGGCAGAGCCCGGAGGTGAGCACGTCGATGGCGTCGTCGTCGTGCCCGGTCTCGTAGTCGAAGGCGAGCGTGCCGGTGTCGGCGGGCGAGGCGAGCGTGCCGGCCTCGGCAGCCGAGGCGTGCGGGGCGAGCGGGAGCTGTCCGAGCAGCAGGGCGGCGGCCAGCAGAGCGCCGGCCACGACGGGCGCCGGGAGGGCCGGGATGCCGGTCAGCCGGTTGTGGCGGCGCTGCCGCAGAGCGTAGCCGATGAGGGCGAACGGCAGCAGGACGACCAGCAGGGCCCACGGGATGCTGGCGAAGCCCTGCTTGGCCACGGTGCTGGAGAGTTGCGGGTCCTTGTCGGCGCCGACCGCGAGCGGGTCGACGGTGATCCCGGCGGTGGACCAGAGCACCGGGTAGGAGCCGCTGACGTCGAAGTGGTAGCTGACGGTGTTCCCGGGCAGCAGTTCCTGCAGGTCGGCGGGGGCGGCGCCGGTCGCGATCGAGCCGAGCAGGTTGCTCACCCGGACGGCCTGCCGACCGCCCAGGCGGACGTTGCCGGTGTTGCGGACGGAGTAACTGACGGTGGTGCGGCCGCTGTCGAGCGGATTGAGGCTCGGGTGGTACACGGCCCGGGCGTCCAGGACCTTCAGTTCGGCGTGCAGCGCGCCGGAGACCCGGATCTGCACGCGGGCGCCGACCCGCTGGTCGACCGTCACGGCGTTGCCCTTGGCGTCCTTGCTCTCGCGGCGCAGCGAGACGACGATGCCCGCCGCGTGGTCGCCGGGCGAGGCGGTGGCGGGGACGGCGAGGGTGAACGGCACGATCTGCCGGCTGCGCGCGGGCAGCGTGAGCGAGTCGGCGGCGGTCCGCACCCAACTCCCGGCCTGGGTGGACGGCTTGCCCTCGGGCAGGACGTCGTAGCCGCCGGAGTCGGTGTTGAAGGCGTCGGCGGGGTAGAGCCGCAGGGTGAGCGGCTGGTCACCGTAGTTCCACACCGCGACGTGGTCCTTGACCAGCGCCCCCGGCGTCACCGAGTACGAGAAGGTGCCCCGGCTGTCCGGCTCGGTCGCGCTCGCGGGCTGGATGCCGAAGGTCTGCGCGGTCGGGGTGTCCGCACGGGCCGCCCCGCCGCCCAGCAGCAGGGTCAGCAGGGCGGGAGCGAGTACCAGGAGCCATCGGCGCATCGGCAGCGTCATCCCTCGTTTGTGGTACGTGAGTTGGGGTGGGCGGGCCGGACCGTCCTGGCGCCTTCGGCTCATGGGAGCCATTGGGCCAGGGCGGTCCGGCCGCCGGTTTACGACCTGGATGCCGGTCGGTGACGGGCAGGCGTCAGATCGCGGTCAGGGTGAGCACGCCCTGGTACGTCCCGGCCTGGGTGGAGGTGGGGGCGAGCAGGGTCAGGTCGGCGCCGACCTTGGCGGTGCCGAGGCCGGTCGCGGTGGCCAGCGTCCGGGAGGACTTCAGGCCGAGCACGCCGGTGTCGTTCGCCTCGACGGCGTTGGCCGGGTTGACCTGGCCGCCGAGGGTGACCTTGAGGCCGTCGCCCTTGGAGACCAGGTTCGGGGCCCAGCCGAGGTTCTCCGGGTTGATCGCGTTGGCACCCGAACTGAACGGCGCCACCTGGCCGCTGACCGACCAGCCGGGCGCGCCGGCCCGGGTGTCGGTGACGGTGACTGCCTGGATCGGGCCGGCGGTGGAGAACAGGGTGCTGGTGCTGTTCAGGGCGAGCGGAGGCAGCGTGACGGCGGAGCCGGCCACACTGATCACCAGCGCGCCGGGGGCGACGGTGGTGGTGATGGTCTCGCCGACCGGGGACGGCGGGGTCGGGCCGCCGGGGTTCGGCGGGGTGACGACCGGGGTGACGGTGAAGGGGACGGCAGCGGAGGCCGAGGCGGCGAACTTGGTGGCGTCGGCCGGGGTGAAGGCGGCCGTGAGCAGGTGGTCGCCCTGGGCCAGGCTGCTCAGGGTCAGCTGGGCCGCGCCGCCGCTGACCGGCTGGGTGCCGAGGCTGACGCCGTTGTCCTTGAACTCCACGGTGCCGGGGGCATCCGGCGTGACGGTCGCGCCGAGGGTGACCGAGGTGCCCTGCGCGGCGGAGCCGGACGGGGAGACCGCGAGCGCGGTGGTGGTGGACTGCGCGCCCTGCGGGCTGATGGTGTACGTGGTGGTGGCGGAGGTCGAGCCGAGGAAGCCCGCCGTGGTCGAGGTGAAGACCGCCGAGAGGCTGTGCACGCCCTGGGCCAGGGCGTTGGTGGTGAGCGCGGCCTGGCCGGCGGCCACCGCGACGGGTGCGCCGAGCGCGGCGGTGCCGTCCAGGAACTGCACCGTCCCGGCGGTGGCCGGGGAGACCGTGGCGGTCAGCGTGACGTTGCCGCCGACGGTCGCCGAGCCGGCCGGGGTCACCGCGAGCGTGGTGGTGGTCGCGGTGGTGGCCGGCGGGTTCGGGTCGGTCGAGGTGTACGTGGTGGGGCTGGTGAACCAGATGGCGCCCACGAAGTCGCCGAAGTACGTCGTGCCGAGCTTGGCGCGGCAGCGCATGTGGAACTCGTACTTGCCGCTCAGCGTGGTGAAGCCGTTCTTCTGTGCGAAGCTGCGCAGGGTGTCGCTGAGCGGGATGTTGAGGTCACCCTGCGCGTCGGGCGGGAAGACCGACTGTGCCTGGTTGAGCGTGACGCCGTAGCCGTCGGCCGGGAAGCCCTGGCCGAAGACCAGGGTCTGCAGGTTGGTGCCGCCCGGGCAGGAACCCGAGGTGACCACGTTGAGCAGTGAGTCGTCGGCGCCGGTGGCCGGGTTGACGGCCAGGGTGCCGATGGTCGGGCTGACGCCGTCGGCGTACGCGTCGACGGAGCCGATCATGCTGATGCTGCCGGCGGCCAGGAAGGTGGCCGCGCCGAGGGCGACGGAACGCGGGATGCGGATGCTCACGGTGGGTGGTGCCTTTCCTTCAGAAGTGGTGGAGGGAGGGTCAGCCGGTGGTGCGCGAGGTGTCGCCGCAGTTCTTGTTGACGCCGAAGCCGTACTGCGTGATGACGGCGGACTGCTGGCAGATCAGCGCGTTGCCGCCGACGAAGACGTCACTCCACGGGCTGGTGGCGACCTTGCTGCTCGGGATCACGTTGTAGACGTCGCGGGTGGCCGCCGCGCCGGTGTTCAGCAGCAGCGAGGGCACGCCGTTGATGTTGCCGAGCTGGGCGGTGCCGCGCAGGTCGGCGAGGGTGCCGGAGCTCTGCGCGATGTACTGGGCGATCGAGAACGGCACCAGCGAGGTCGGGTCCAGCACGCGGCCGTCGTGCTCCTCGATCGGCTTGCCGCCCTTGGTGTCGCTGATGCAGGGGTACTTCTTGGCGACGACGTCGGCCTCGGTGATGCCGACGGTGGTCTCCCAGAAGCTCCGGGTGCCGGAACCGGCCTGCGGGAGCAGCGGGTGGACGGAGTAGTTCGGGGCGGTGCCGACGAAGCCCGGGTCGCAGCTGTAGATCGCGTGCAGGTCGGAGACGGCGAGGTCGAGCGGCAGCGAGCTGCCGGCGCTGACCGCGTACGTCACGCCGTCCACCGCGAACGGGACGTAGGTCAGGCCCGGGGTGGCGGCGGCGAGGTTCAGGCTGGAGGAGCGGGAGAAGTCCAGGCAGTTGTTGTTCTTGTTGAGCTCGTTGAGCAGCATGGTGCGGCCGGCGCCGGAGCCGTTCGGGCGGGTGAGGCCCTGGCAGGCGGCCGTGCTCTTGGTGTTGATGGTGGGCGAGCCCACCGCGTCGTACGAGCCGATGACCTTCTGGCCGCCCAGGGTGACGGCGTTGGAGAGCGCGTTCATCACGCCCTGCGTGGTGTCCGAGCCGACACCGGCGAGCTGGCGGTAGGCCGGCGCACCGGACGGGTCGGCCTGGGCGATACCCGCACCGGCGACCAGCAGGCCGAGACCGGCGGCGACGGTGACGCACTTGGCGAGGTGGCTCTTGGTGAAGCTCATCACGGTGTTCATCCCTCACAAAGGCAGCTGCGGGGCAGCTGTTCCTGGGCACGGCGGAAGGACCTTCCGTCGTGTGGCGCACATGCGTCGGCTGTTCGGACGGAGCGGTGAAAGTGAGCGGTGGGACGGAGCGGTGTACGGGAGCGGTGGCCGGAACAGCAGGCGCTCCGGCAGGTGGATCGGTCAGGGGCGCCGCTTGCGCAGCAGCAGGGGGACGAGGATCCCGGCGCCGCCGGCGAGCAGCCCGGCGAGCAGGGCGCCGGGCAGCAGGTAGCGCAGACCGCCGACGGCCGTCGTGGCTGTACGGGCGACCGGCGCGGCCTCGGCGGCGGGGGCCAGCGTGGCGGTGCTGTGGGAGGGGCTCGGGCCGGGAGCCGGTTCCTGGCCGGCGTCCGGTGCGGCGGCGTGTCCGGCACCGGCCGGGCCGCTGCGGTCGGCCGGACGGTCGCCGGAGCCGTCCGGGCCGGAGCCGCCGGAGGACCCGCCGGTGTCCGGCGCCGTCATCGGCGGCGGCGGGCCGGCCGGCGGCCGGGCGCCGGGGGTGGTCTCGGGTACACCGGCCCACTGCTCGATCAGCTGGGCCACCCAGAGGGTCCTGGTCCGCCAGGCGGCCGGCAGCGGCAGGTACCCGTCGGGCAGCTGGCCGGCCGCGACGCCCGTCGTCTGGCCGTCACCCATCGCGTAACGGAGCAGCCCCGCATAGGACTTGCCGTCGTCCTTGGTCAGCGCGGAGGGCACCGTGGCGGCGTAGGTGACGTCGGTGAGCGGGTAGCCCCCCGGCACCTTCGAGGTCGGGTCGGTGAGCAGCACGCCGCCGTCACTGCTGTGGACGACCTGGCCGAGCGAGGCGAGCAGTGCGCTGTCGGTCGGCGCGACGTACTCGCCCGCTCCGTTGCGCAGCTTGGCCGTGCTGAGGCCGAACTTGGCCGCCTGGGCGGTGGTGGTCAGCGCCATCACGCCGCGCAGCCCCTGGGCCTGGAGCGGCACCGACTTGTAGGTGCCGGGCGGGGTCGGGTCCCAGATCGTCTTGGCCAGGGTGTCGCCGCGGGCCGCGCCGCGGGCGCCGTCACGCATGCTCTTGGAGAGCGGGTGGCCGTCGGCGTTGCAGAGCTGCCCCGGCTTGGCGGGGTCGTCCGGAAACTCCTCGCAGTAGCCGTCGGCCCGCAGGAAACTGGCGGCCGGCAGTTGGACGTCCGGGCGCAGGAACTCGGGGTTGACGGAGTCGTGGTACTTGGGGCTGACCGTACCGTGCAGGAAGGCGGCGGCGTCCGGGTCGCTCAGCAGCCACTGCCAGACCAGGAGCATCGCGTCGCCCGAGCCGGTCGGCAGCAGCAGGTCGGGGATCCTGGAGGGGAAGTAGAGGTCCTTGAACTGCGGGTTCAGGTCCAGGAATTCGGGATCGGAGGTCAGGTCGAGCGGGTTGCCCTTGGGGATGTGCGGGTCACCCGGGTTGACGGAGTACTGGTAGCTCTGGGTGATCAGCTTGGCCACCAGCCGGGGGCTCAGGGACATGTCCTGGATGCGCTGCCCGTCCTGTTTGCGGACGTCCAGCGGGGTGCGGGAGTAGGACTGGCTCTCGATGTCGAAGGCGATGGTGAGCCCGGACACCGCGAGCGGGGCGTAGATCGGGGTGCGGCCGGGCACCTTCGCGGCCGGGCCCAGTGGGCGGCCGACGTAGACCAGTCCGGGGTCGCCGTCGTCGGTGAGCGCCTTGCGCGCCGAATCGTCCGAAGTGGGAATGTAGTTGAAGATCCCGCCGGCCTGCCGGCAGAGCACCGGCTGCCAGCGCCAGACCGCCTCGGCCGCCAACTCGTTGCCGGAGGTGGTCCGTTCGACGCTGCCGATCGGGCAGGACAGACCGATCGGCTCGAAGTGCAGTGGGACGACCATGCGCCCGGCCCAGTTGGTGCTGCTGAGCGGTGAGGACTGGAGCTTGGCGGAGTCCCCGGTGGGCACCGTACCGTCCACCTCGTGGCTGCCGCGCGGGACGATCACCAGCCAGCAGCGGCGCCCCTCGCTGAACGGCCCGGGCTGGCCCGCCGGGGTCTGCCCGCAGCCGAGGCCGGAGGCCTCGGTGCCGGTCTCGATCTCGAAGAAGACCTGGCCCGTCCCGTCCGCGCGGGTCGGCGCGAACGGCACCTCGTTGGTGGACTGCGAGTCGTAGTACTGGCTGGTGCCGCCGGTGTCCGGTGTCCCGCCGTTGGCCGGGCGGAACGGCACGTAGACGTTCTGGTTCGGCTGGGTCTGCACCATCGGCTCGGCCGGATCGGTGAGCGTGCGGCCGTAGTTGAGCTGCCGGCTGGGCACGTAGGCCCCTCCCCGGGCATCGCCCTTGGCGGCGCCGTACTGGCACTGGGAGCGGTCCGGGCCGCTGTCGGTGTCACCCCAGCACTCCATCAGCTCCAGGTAGTTCTGGCCGTAGGACATCGGGCTGGGCGTGGTCTCCCGGCCGCCCTGCCAGGTGACGGCCACCACCTGGTTGACCAGGTGGGTGGTCTGGGCGACCGTCACCTGGAGACCGGCGAACTCGCCCTTGCCCCGGACGATCACCTTCCCGGGATCGGCCGACTCCGGACGCACCGCGCCGGCCGCCGTCCCGGCGGCGGGCGCCCCGGCCGGCCCGGCCGGCCCGGCGGGCCCGACCGGCGCGGCGGCGCCCTTCGGCACGGCCGGCGCGACTCCCCCGGCGGTCCCAGCGGCCCCGGCACCCGCACCGTCGATCGGGACGGGTGCCCCGGCGATCGGGTCGACCGGGATCCGCGGCGTCGCCGAGGCGGCCGAGGCGACCTGTGCGGGCGGCTCTCCCGAGCCCCCCGAGAGCGTCGCACCGGCCGCGGTGGCCAGTACCAGGGCCAGCGCGCCGGCCGTACGCAGCGCCCGCCGTAGGACGGTGTGCCTGATCACGCCCGCGCCTCTCATCGCTGCCCCTCCCGGCCCCGCCCGGCACGGCCCAGGACCAGCGGCGGCAGCACGATCAGCCCGCCGAGCAGCACCCCCGCGATCACCATCAGCGCATGCCGCAGACCGCTGCCGGCACTGGCCGAGATGGCCACCGAGTCCGCGTTCACCTGCTGCCCGCCGCCGCTGCCACTGCCGCCGTCCCCGCCGCCGGTCAGCGCCGGGTCACCGCCGCCGGCCCCGCCGCCCGGTCCCCCGGTGCCCCCCGCACCGCCGGCCCCGCCCGAGGCGCCTCCCGCACCCCCTGGGCTGCCGCCGCCCGGCCCGGCTGTGCCTCCCTTGCCCCCGCCGCCCTTGTTCCCGCCGGCGCCCCCGCCGGTCCCACCGGCCGCACCGCCGCTGCCGCCGCCCGAGCCGGAGCTCACCGGCGTGACCACCTGCCCGGCGCCGCCCGTACCGTTGCCGCACTGCGTGGTGGAGTCCTTCTGGTCGCACGCCTGCGGTTTGGGGGCGCTGTCCGCGTAAGGGTTGCTGCCGCCCGGCCCGAAGGTCGGGTTGGTGCACTGCGCGGGGTCGAACGCCTTGGCCTCGCTGCCGGGCACCTTGGCGAACTGTTGGAAGGCCGACTGGACGAGCTGCTGGGTCAGCGGCGAGTAGCCGAGCCGGTCGGCCTGTTTCTGGCCCTCGCACAGGAAGTAGTAGCCGAAGGCGGCGAGCGTGCGGCCCTTGTCCTTGGTGAAGGTCCCGACCTCGGAGGTGTGCACCACCATGTAGCTGTAGCTGGAGAGCGGGTAGGCGTTCTGGTCGGTGCTGTCGTACACGGCGTCGAGCTGCTGGGTCAGGTCGGGGTTGATGTGGGCGTTCTTGAGGGCCACCGAGACGTTCCTGCCGTTCGGCTCGACGTAGTACCCGGCGTTGTTGAGCAGTTTGACCACCGGGAAGCCGCTGTTGAGCGCGTACGAGTACTCGACATAGGTGATCGCGCCGACGTTGTCGGAGTTGGAGACGGCGTCGGCGACGTTCACCGAGGTGCTCAGCGCCTGCCAGGTGGAGCCGGGCAGCAGCGGGTAGAACGAGGTCATGCCGCAGGGGACCGGCCTGTTGGCGCGGGCGCAGTAGTCGTCCCAGATCGCCTGCTGCCGCTTGCTCATCCAGGTGGTCAGCTGGGCCGTGGTGCCGGAGCCGTCCGAGCGGACGACCGGGCGGACGGCGACGTCCGGCATCTGCAGGCTGGGGTTCTCCCGCTGCACCTCGGGGTCGTTCCAGCGGGTGATCTTCCCGGTGAAGATCTTGGCCACGGTCGCCCCGGTGAGCCGCAGGTTGGTGACGCGCTGCCCGTTGATCTTGAGGTTGTACATGAAGGAGGTGCCGCCCGCGACGATCGGCAGGTAGGCCGTCGGGAACGGCGGCGGGGCGTCCACCTGGCCGCCGTCGCTGAGCCCGTACGGGATCTCGGTGACCGCGAAGTCCGTCGCGCCGTTCTTCAGCTGGCTGCGGCCGTAGGAGGAGCCCTGCGAGTCGAAGTCGATCACCATGCCGTACTGCTTGACGTTGCTGACCCAGGCGTCCATCGCGTTGCTGCTCCAGGTGGAGCCGGCACCGCTGATCCGCCGGTAGTCCGAGGCGGCCGCCCGGGGCGCCGCGCCGAGCAGCAGCGAGGAGCCGAACAGGGCCAGGGCGGCAAGCAGGGTGACACCTCGGGTGAGGGCTGGGCTGCTGGTCACGGGGTCCTTCCGGAGGGTCTGGGGCAGGGTCATCCGCCGCAGGTCGTCGGCCGACCGCCTGGCCCTGCGCCGCTGTTGGCGCCCGGTCAGTTCACCCGGGCCGCGCCCGCCGAGGGTCCGGGCCAGCAGGAAGAGCAGCAGGACCAGGACGAGCAGCACGGCCGCCGCCCCGAAGGCGCGCGTCACCTGGAGCCGGGACGGGAACTTGACCAGCGTGAACGCCATCAGCGGCAGTGAGGCCTGCGGGTCGTGCAGCGGGTCGAGGTTGAGGTTCTTGGTGTAGCCGGAGCAGAGCAGCACCGGCGAGGTCTCGCCGATACCCCGCGCGGCGCCGAGGATCACGGCGGTGGCCAGACCCGACCGGGCACTGGGCAGCGTGACCGTCCAGACCGTCCGCCAGCGGCTCGAACCCAGCGCGTAGGAGGCCTCCTTGAGCGAGGCGGGCACCAGCCGCAGCACCACGTCGGCAGCCCGGATCAGGATCGGCAGCATCATCACCGACAGCGCGACGCCGGCCGCCAGCCCGGAGCGCGGGAAGCCGAGCGCGAGCACCAGGACGGCGTAGATGAACAGCCCCGCCAGGATCGACGGCAGCGCCGTCATCGCCTCGACCAGGGTCCGGACCAACCGGCTGAAGCGGCCCGGGACTTCGCTCAGGAAGACCGCGCAGCTGATCCCGAGGGGGATGGTGACCGCCAGCGCGACGGTGATCTGGGTGAGCGTGCCCGCGAGCGCGTGCAGCGCGCCGCCCTTGGTCAGCGGGTCGGTGGGCCCGGCCTCGGAGAGGTCCTGGGTGAAGAAGTTCGGGTGCCGCAGCGCGGCGAACCCGTGCAGGAAGACGTAGCCGACCGTCCAGACCAGCACCCCCAGCAGCAGCGCGGCGAGGCTGTGCACCACGGCCGAGACCAACCGGTCGCGCACCACGAGCCCGCTCTCGTCCCGGGAGACCAGCAGCGCGTACAGGCCGAGGAAGGCCACCCAGGCGCAGACCGTGAAGCCGATCCCGCCGCTGAGCGGGGCGAACCGCCCGAACAGCAGCGAGGTGAGCGCCACCGAGGCCGCCAGGCTCCCCCAGAGCGCGTAGTGGTCGGCGGCCCGCCGTACGCCCACCCTGCGGCGCGGCTCCTCGGCGGCGGGCTCCGGCGCGGGTACCACCGTGCTCATGAACTGGCCCCCGAACGGCTGCGGGCGACCACGGCGGCCGCGGCGAAGTTGACCACCAGGGTCAGCAGGAAGAGCGTCAGCCCGGCGGCCATCAGCGCCGAGATGGAGAACGGGGTCGAGTCGCCGTACCGCAGCGCGATCAGCGGCGCGACGGCGCTGCCGCCGGTCTGCAGGATGTGCGGCTGGATCTCGAAGTGCATCGACAGGATCAGGTAGACGGTGATCGTCTCGCCGAGCGCCCGGCCGAGCCCCAGCATCGTCCCGCCGATCACGCCGCCGCGCCCGAACGGCAGCACCACCGAGCGGATCATGCCCCAGCGGGTGCTGCCCAGCGCGTACGCGGCCTCGCGCTCACCGGCCGGCGCCTGGTCGAACACCTCGCGCATGATCGAGCACATCACCGGCGTGACCATGAAGCCCACCACCGTGCCGGCCATCAGGCTGGAGGCCGTGTACACCAGCGGCGGGTTCAACGGGTCGTTCACGTCCACGCCGTTCACGTGCAGCAGCGGGAGCCAGCCGAACCAGGTGGAGAGCCAGCGGGCCACCCCGGCCAGCCGGTACTGGAGCAGCACGAACCCCCACACCCCGTACACCACGCTCGGCACGGCGGCCATCAGGTCGACCATGCCGACCAGGGTCCGCTTCAGCCGCCGGGGCGCGTACTCGCTGATGTAGAGGGCGCTGGCGAGCGCGAGCGGCACGGCCAGGGTGACCGCGATCCCGCCGATCAGCACCGTGCCGACCAGCACGGCGGCGATGCCGAACTGCCCGTGCCCGGCGTCCGGGTTCCACGCCTGGGTGGTCAGGAAGGAGAAGCCGGCGACCTTCAGCGCGCTGCTCGCCCGGACGGCGAGGTAGCCGCCCACCCCGAGCATCACCAGCAGCACGAAGACGCCGCTGCCACGGGCCCAGGCCAGGAAGAGCCGGTCCGCCAGGCCGGGGTCGGCCGTCAGCGTCCGCGGGGAGTCGGCCGTGTCCGGGGCGCTCACGCGCCGCCCCCGCTCGCCGCGCTGCGTGCCCCGGCCAGGAACCGGGCCAGGTTGTACTGGCACTCGCGCTGGCGCCGGTAGGCCCGGGCCGAGCTGGCGACCGGCCGGCCGTCCAGCTCCAGGTGCCAGCACCAGAGCTGGCCGTGCTCCAGGGTGCTCAGGGTGGCCCGGCCCTGGTCCAGCCGCCGCTGGAGCTGCTCGATGGCGCTCCGGCAGTCGGGCACGGACCGGAAGGTCTCCTCGCTCCGCCCGAGGTGCCGGTTGTTGGCACCGAGCAGCCGCCACACCGTCCCGGCGGACGCCGTGTCGGAGCGCGCCGGTCTACTGACGATAAGGAATCTGGGATGTCCCATGCCGGTGTTCGCCTTCCGACGTGCTCCGTGGCAGGAACAGACGGTCTCGGCTCCGGAGGGCGGCCCAGGTTCGGAAGCATGAACGCCGGACACGCGCTGTCTTAACGAACGGTCCGCGAGTCCTGCACGAATCATGCACCCGGCGCACGAATCTGACGGATCGTCAGTCCAGCTGCCACGGTCTGCGGGAACGCGAAGGCCGGTGCCCCCCGTGGGGACACCGGCCGGCCGGGTGCGGTCAGAAGCCGAGCTTGCGCAGCTGCTTCGGGTCGCGCTGCCAGTCCTTGGCCACCTTGACGTGCAGGTCGAGGTAGACCGGGGTGCCGAGCAGCCCCTCGATGTGCTTGCGGGCGGTGGTGCCGACGTGCTTCAGGCGGGCGCCCTTGGAGCCGATCACGATCGCCTTCTGGCTCTGCCGCTCGATGTAGACGATGGCGTGGATGTCGAGCAGCGGGCGGTCCGCCGGGCGGTCCTCGCGCGGGATCATCTCCTCGACCACCACGGCGAGCGAGTGCGGCAGCTCGTCCCGGACGCCCTCCAGGGCGGCCTCGCGGATCAGCTCGGCCACCATGATCAGCTCGGGCTCGTCGGTGAGGTCGCCGTCCGGGTAGAGCGGGGGGCCCTCGGGGAGCAGCGGGGCGAGCAGGTCGGCCAGCAGGTCGACCTGCTTGTCGCCGACGGCCGAGACCGGGATGATCTCGGCCCACTCGATGCCCAGCTCGATACCGAGCTGGTGGACGGCGAGCAGCTGCTCGGCCAGCGTCTTGGAGTCGACCAGGTCGGTCTTGGTCACGATCGCGACCTTGGGGGTCTTCTTGACCTCCGCGAGCTCCTTGGCGATGAACTTGTCACCGGGGCCGAGCTTCTGGTCGGCCGGGAGGCAGAAACCGATCACGTCGACCTCCGCCCAGGTCGAGCGGACCAGGTCGTTGAGGCGCTCGCCGAGCAGCGTGCGGGGCTTGTGCAGGCCGGGGGTGTCGACCAGCACGAGCTGCGCGTCGGGGCGGTGCACGATGCCGCGGACGGTGTGGCGGGTGGTCTGGGGACGGTCGGAGGTAATCGCGACCTTCGTCCCGACCAGCGCGTTGGTCAGGGTCGACTTTCCCGCGTTGGGACGGCCGACGAAGCACGCGAACCCGGAACGGTACGGGGATGAAGGGGCAGTCATGCCCCCCATTGTCCCTGATCACCCGAGCGGCGCCGGACACCCGGCCCTCGGCGGGCCCTACCGCCCCCCGCGCCGCGAGGTCAGCCCCCCGATCAGGGTCAGCACGAACAGCGTCACGGAACCGGCCAGCCAGTACGGCGAACCGGTCTCCTTCCAGCGGCCCATGCCCATCACGCTGACCAGCAGCGCGGCGAAGAACCCCAGTGCCCCCATGACACACCCCCTGCCGGTCAGATTATCCGCACGCAAGGGGGCCCGTCAGGGTTGCGGAGAACTGCGCGGAACCGGAGGCGGCGGCACGCCGTCCGCCGCTTCGCACAGCCTCCGCCCCCCTTCGGAAGGTGTCCGGCGCGCCGCAGAGCGCTACTCGGCCCGCGCGGCGACCCGCAGCACCCCGTCCGGCCCCGCCAGCAGGACCGGCGTACCCGCGCCGCCCAGGTCCCGTACGGCCGCCAGGTCCGCCGCGGCCGGCTCGGCGGCCTCGCTGACCACCGCGGCCGCCTCCAGGCCCTTGGCCCCGCTGGCCACCGCCATGGCGACCGCCGTCTGCAGGGCGCTGAGCCGCAGCGACTCCAGTGCGACGGTGCCCGCGACGTACGTCCGCCCGGTCTCGTCACGCACCGCGGCCCCCTCCGCGACGCCGTTGCGGGCGCGGGCGGAGCGGGCCAGCGTGATGATCTTCTTGTCCTCGGGATCCAGCGCGGCCGGGTCCTGGTCGGTGAGCTCACTCATGCCGCTGAGCATAGGGGCCGCGCGGGCGGGGCGTCCGCGCGGCCCGGGGTCGGCGTCAGTGGCCGATCGGGTGGGACGGGCCGGGCTTGAAGATCTTCACCATGGCCGGCGGGCCGGAGGGCAGCTGCTCACGCTGGGCGTGGCGCTTCTGCCAGTACGGGTTGTCGTGCGGCAGATGGCTGCTCACCCTGCCGTACATGCCGAAGGTGAGCACCACGAAGCCGAAGATGAAGCTGAACAGCACGTTCGACATCCGGAAGTTCAGGATGTTGGCGCTGCCCCGGCCGAGCAGGGTCAGCCCGGCGAAGCCGGAGAGGACGAAGAGCACGCCCACGATCATGTTCAGGTTCGAGGCGACATTGCCGCCGATCACCGCGCCGACGATCAGCACGACTCCCATCACCACCGAGAGCCAGCTCAGCGCGCCGTTGGTCGACATCCCGGCGATCGACTGCCCGTGGGTGCTCAGGAAGCCCGGGTGGTCCAGCACCCCGAGGATCCCGAAGACCAGCAGGAAGACACCGCAGAGCCCCGCGCCGACCCGGTAGACGCTGGCGAGCCGGTGATCCATCGGAAGTTCGTCTTGCAGTTTCATCGGGGACCTCCACCGCACGGGCCAGGACTGGCCGACCGGTCCTCCCCTACGGACGGGTACGTCCGCACCGCTCCCAAGGTACGTCGCGGCACGTCCGGCCGCGCGCCCGGCGGAGTCGCCGGGCAGGTCCTAGCGGTGCGGATCGCCGGGGAAGTGCGGAACCTCGTGCATGTACAGCGAACCGCACTGCTGGCAGGCCCGGAGCCCCGTCCCCCAGGCCTCCTCGCTCTGGGCCTCGGCGTCCGCCTCGATCTCGCGGCCGCACATGGCGACGAGCCCGTCGGTGTTCCGGACGACATGCCACATCTTGACGCCGCCGCCGCGGCCCGCCGGGCCGTACTCCGCTCGCAACTGATGACTCATGGTCACATCGTGCAAAGGGGCCGGCGGGCCGGGCAATTCCTGTTAGGCCTTCCGGGCCGCCGTCACTCGCCGTCGCCGTCCGGCTGCGCGGCCGGGTGCCGGACGGGTGAGACCACGACGGTGCCGATCCGGTTGCGGCGGCCCGCGGAGCTCTCGGCGGTGAGCCGGATGGCCGTGAAGTCGGCCTGGGCGTCCTCGGGGACGGGGAGGTCGCAGGAGGAGCCGGGGATCGGCACCCGCCCGAGGTGCTTGGCGAGCAGACCGCCGACCGTCTCGACGTCCTCGTCCTCCAGCTCCAGGCCGAACAGCTCGCCCAGGTCCTCGACCAGCAGCCGGGCGGTGATCCGGTACGAGCCGTCCCCCAGGTCCTCGACCGGGGCGATCTCGCGGTCGTACTCGTCGGTGATCTCACCGACGATCTCCTCCAGCACGTCCTCGATGGTGACCAGGCCGGCCGTGCCGCCGTACTCGTCGATCACGATCGCCACGTGCGAACGCATCTGCTGCATCTCGCGCAGCAGGTCGCCGGCCGGCTTGCTGTCGGGGACGAAGACCGCCGGGCGCAGCACCGAGCCGACCGGCTCGGACTCGGCGTCCCGGTTGATGTGGGTGCGGCGGACGAGGTCCTTGAGGTAGACGATGCCCACCACGTCGTCCTCGTTGTCGCCGACCACCGGCATCCGGGAGAAGCCGGAGCGCAGCGCCAGGGTGAGCGCCTGGCGGATGGTCTTGTGGCGCTCGATCATCACCAGGTCGGTGCGCGGCACCATCACCTCGCGCACGATGGTGTCGCCCAGCTCGAAGACCGAGTGCACCATCCGGCGCTCGTCGTCCTCGATCAGGTCGTCCTTCTCGGCCAGGTCGACCAGCGCGCGCAGCTCCGCCTCGGAGGCGAACGGGCCCTCCCGGTACCCCTTGCCCGGGGTGAGCGCGTTGCCGAGCAGGATCAGCAGGCGCGGGATCGGGCCGAGGATCCGGGCCAGCGGCAGCAGCACGAAGGAGGCCGCCGTCGCCGTGGTCAGCGGGTGCTGGCGGCCGATCGTGCGCGGCGAGACCCCCACCGCGACGAACGAGACCAGCACCATCACCCCGAAGGCCAGCAGCACGGCCTGCCAGGTCTGCTGCAGGCTGCGCACGCAGACCACCGTCACCAGCACGGCCGCCGCCATCTCACTGGCGACCCGGATCAGGGTCGCCAGGTTGAGGTAGCGGATCGGGTCGGAGGCCAGCATCAGCAGCCGGCCGGAGCCGCGCCTGCCGTGCCGGACGGCCTCCTCCGCGCGGAACCGGGAGATCCGCGAGATCCCGGACTCGGCGCAGGCCGCCAGCCAGCCGAGCACGACCAGCAGGCAGGCCCCGACCAGGAAGCTCGTACTCTCACCACTCACAGAAGGCCGGCCTCAGTGGGTGGTCGGCGCCGGGGAGATCCCCGACAGCCCGCGACCGGCCCGCCAGTCGTCCAGGATCCGCTTCTGGAGCGCGAACATCGCGCGCTCCTCCTCGGGCTCCTCGTGGTCGTAGCCGAGCACGTGCAGCACCCCGTGGACGGTGAGCAGCTGGAGCTCCTCGTCCATCGAGTGCTTGGAGGGCGCGTCCAGGCCCTGCTTCTCGGCCACCTCCGGGCAGAGCACGATGTCGCCGAGCAGGCCCTGCGGCAGCTCGTCGCCCTCCTTGCCCGGGCGCAGCTCGTCCATCGGGAAGGACATCACGTCGGTGGGGCCGGGGAGGTCCATCCACTGGATGTGCAGTTCCTCCATCGCCGCGCCGTCCACCAGGATCACGGACAGTTCGGACTGCGGGTGGATCCGCATCTTGTCGAGGGCGTAGCGGGCGATGTCGAGGATGGCATCCTCGTCCACGTCCCAACCGGACTCGTTGGCGATGTCGATCGACATGGAGGGCTTGGTACTCAGCTTTCGGTGCGATGGGACTGGCGGGGCGCACGGGTGGCCTCGGCCTTGCCGGGGCGGCGCTGTGCGGGCTTGCGGGGTACGGCTTCGGTCTCGGCCTCCTGGAGGGCGTCCCAGCGTTCGTAGGCGTCAACGATCCGGCCGACCAGTTTGTGACGGACCACGTCGGTGCTGGTGAGGACGGAGAAGTGGATGTCGGGCACGTCCATCAGGATCTCCTGGACGACCTTGAGTCCGCTCCTCGTGCCGCCCGGCAGGTCGATCTGGCTGGTGTCACCGGTGACCACCACCCGGGAGTTGAAGCCCAGGCGGGTGAGGAACATCTTCATCTGCTCGGGCGAGGTGTTCTGCGCCTCGTCCAGGATGATGAAGGCGTCGTTGAGGGTACGCCCGCGCATGTACGCCAGCGGGGCGACCTCGATGGTGCCGGCCGCCATCAGCCGCGGGATGGTGTCCGGGTCCATCATGTCGTGCAGCGCGTCGTAGAGCGGCCGCAGGTACGGGTCGATCTTCTCGAACAGCGTCCCGGGCAGGAAGCCGAGCCGCTCGCCCGCCTCGACCGCCGGACGGGTCAGGATGATCCGGTTGACCTCCTTGGCCTGGAGGGCCTGGACGGCCTTGGCCATCGCCAGGTAGGTCTTGCCGGTACCGGCCGGGCCGAGGCCGAAGGTGATCGTGTGCTTGTCGATCGCGTCGACGTAGCGCTGCTGGTTGAGCGTCTTGGGGCGGATCGTCCGGCCGCGGTTGGAGAGGATGTTCGCGGTGAACACCTCGGACGGGGCCGGGTGGTCCGGGTCCGTGACAGCACTCCTGAGCATGGCGATGGAGCGCTCCACGGCATCCTCCGTCAGGGGTTGGCCGGTGCGCAGCACCAGCATCATCTCGCTGAACAGCTCCTGGACGAGGGCGACCTCGGCACGGTCGCCGGTCGCGGTCACCTCGTTGCCGCGGACATGGATGTCGGCGGCGGGGAAACCGGTCTCGATCACTCGCAGGAGGGAGTCGCTGGCACCGAGCAGGGTGACCATCGGGTGCTTCTCGGGGATCACTATCCGGGCGCTGGCCGCCCCGTCGGGGCGCGGCTGTCCGTTGGCGGGAGTGCGTGATGTGTCGCTCATGGGTCGGCCGCTCGGGCCTGCCTCATCCCATCCGTCGTCGGGGTGCCACTCGGTCTCTCCGGGACACCAGGGTACGCCGCACGGATGATCGCTGCGGCGGTGCGGTACCGCCTCCGGCGGCGGGTTCGATGCTCGGGTACTTCGGTCGGCTGCGCGAGTGGTTTTAGAACGGTCGCCCCCAACAGTGAGGGCCGGCCCCAGGGGGCGCGTGGGGGTACCTCCCGGCCGAAGGCTGGGGGAGAACCGCGCGAGATCGGAAGGCGACGACCTGTGCCCTACCGCCTTCGCGCAGTTCCCCGCGCCCCTACTGTGCTCACCCGGGTGCCTACAGATCGCGGCGGGGCGGGACGGAGACCCGGGTGAGGTCCTCGGCGACGATCAGCTCGCCGTCGAAGTGCTTGCGGGCCTCGGCGAGGTGGGCGTCCAGGTCCGGGTAGCGCTGGGAGAAGTGGGTGAGGACCAGGGTGCGGACACCCGCCTCGGTGGCGGCCCGGGCGGCCTGGGCGGCGGTGAGGTGGCCGTGGTCCTCGGCGAGGTGGGCGTCGGCGTCCAGGAAGGTCGCCTCGATCACCAGCAGGTCGGCGCCCTCGGCCAGTTCGCCGACGCCGTCGCAGAGCCGGGTGTCCATCACGAAGGCGAACCGCTGGCCGGGCCTGGGCACGCTGACCTCGGCCAGGGTGACGGTGCGCCCGTCCCGCTCGATCCGGCCCTCGCGCTGCAGCAGGCCCACGTCCGGCCCGCGCAGGCCGAGCGCGGCCAGGCGCTCGGGCAGCAGGCGGCTGCCGTCCGGCTCGACGAGGCGGTAGCCGAAGGAGTCCACCGGGTGCGAGAGCCGTACCGCCTCCAGCGTGAACGGCGCGCCGGGCGCCGCCAGCGGCCCCGGCCCGGTGACCGGGCGGGGGCGCAGCTCGGCGGTCTCGTGGA
This sequence comes from Kitasatospora kazusensis, assembly GCF_039529945.1. Classification (NCBI taxonomy): domain Bacteria; kingdom Bacillati; phylum Actinomycetota; class Actinomycetes; order Kitasatosporales; family Streptomycetaceae; genus Kitasatospora; species Kitasatospora kazusensis. The sequence goes on from NZ_BAAANT010000007.1 coordinate 140,346, forward strand.
AGGCCGTGGCGTGCCGCAGCCGTTCGAAGAAGACCTCGCCGGTGGCCGGGTAGTAGACGTCCACCGGGTGCGGGACGCGGTCCAGGTTGATCCGCTGGATCACCCCGGCGAGGCCGAGGCTGTGGTCGCCGTGGAAGTGCGTGACGCCGATCCGGGTGATCGAGGTGGCGGAGACCCCGGCGTGCAGCATCTGCCGCTGGGTCCCCTCCCCCGGGTCGAACAGCAGGCCCTCGCCGTCCCAGCGGAGGAAGTAGCCGTTGTGGTTCCGCCGGCGGGTGGGCACCTGGCTGGCCGTGCCCAGGGCCACGAACTCGCGTTGCGACACGGGGTCAGACCAGACCCGGGTGCTGGAGCGAGGTGCCGCCGCCGAGCACGTGCACATGGGCGTGGAAGACGGTCTGTCCGGCGCCCGCGCCGGTGTTGAAGATCAGCCGGTAGCCGGACTCGACGATCTTCTCGTCGGCGGCCACCTCCCCGGCCTCGGTGAGCAGCTCGGCGGCGACGGCCGGGTCGCCGGCGGCGAGGTCGGCGGCGTTCGCGTAGTGCGCCTTGGGGATGACCAGCACGTGGGTCGGGGCCTGCGGGTTGATGTCCCGGAAGGTGAGCGTGCCGTCGGTCTCCCGCAGGACGGTCGCCGGGATCTGCCCCGCCACGATCTTGCAGAACAGGCAGTCGGACTGCGGCTCGCCGGCCATCTCGGTCTCCTCGTACTGGGTGCTGCGAGTCGGGTACGGCGGAAGCCTAGCGCCCCCGCTGACGGACCGTGGTGGATCATGGGCCGGACGGACGGGAGCTCCGGGGACCGGCCGTCGGGCCGACCGGTGGGGGAGACCCGGCCCAGGTCTCCCCCACCGCCCCTGTTTACAACTCGGGCAGCGCCGGGAAGGTCTTCGCCGGCGTTTCGGCGAGGGCCGCGAGCGCGAGGCGGACGCCCTCGGCCAGCTGCGGGTCCTGGCCCGCCGCCCACTCGTGCGGCGCGATGTCGACCTCGACGTCGGGGTCGACGCCGTGGTTCTCCACGCCCCACTCGTAGCCCTCCAGCCAGAAGGCGTACTTGGGCTGGGTCACCATGGTGCCGTCCACCAGCGCGTACCTGCTGTCGATGCCGATCACGCCGCCCCAGGTGCGGGTGCCGACCACCGGGCCGATCCCCAGCGCCTGGACGGCCGCGTTGACGATGTCGCCGTCCGAGCCGGAGTACTGGTCGGCCAGGGCCACCACCGGGCCGCGCGGGGCGTCGCCCGGGTAGGAGGTCGGGTTGGCGAGGTCGCGGCCCCGGCTCCAGCCGATGATCTTCCGGTTGAGCTTCTCGATGATCAGCTGGGAGGTGTGCCCGCCCCGGTTCTCCCGCAGGTCGACCACCACGCCCTCCTTCGCCATCTCGACCCGCAGGTCGCGGTGGAGCTGCGCCCAGCCGTTGCTGATCATGTCCGGTACGTGCAGGTAGCCGAGCCGCCCGCCCGAGAGTTCCCGGACGGCCGCCCGGCGCCCGGCCACCCAGTCGTGGTAGCGCAGCGCCTCCTCGCTCGCCAGCGGGACGACCACCGGGTGGCGCTCGTCCGTGCCGTCCTCGCCCGCGACGGTCAGCTCGACCGGCCGGCCGGCCGTCCCGGCGAGCAGCGGCGCCGGGCCGGTGACCGGGTCCACCGGGCGGCCGTCGACGGCGAGGATCGCGTCCCCGACCCGGACGGCCGCCCCGGGGGCGGTCAGCGGCGAGCGGGCCCGCGGGTCCGAGGACTCACCGGGCAGGATCCGGCCGACCCGCCAGACCTCGCCGTCCTTGACCAGGTCCGCGCCGAGCAGGCCCTGCCGGCGCGCCTCCTCGGTGCCCCGGCCGGGCGGCGTCACGTACGCGTGCGAGGTGCCCAGCTCGGCGACGGTCTCCCAGAGCAGGTCGGTGAGCTCGTCGTGCGAGCCGACCCGCTCCACCAGCGGGCGGTAGCGGGCCAACGTGCCCGCCCAGTCGAAGCCGCCGAGGTCGGCGCGCCAGAAGTTGTCGCGCATCAGGCGGCCGTTCTCGTCGAACATCTGCCGCCACTCGGCCGCCGGGTCGACCGTCACCCGGACCCGGGCCAGGTCCACCTGGACGTCCTCGTCCTCGCCCGCCGGGCGCCCGGCGGGGACGATCCGCAGGCCGCCCCGGTCCAGCACCGCGACCCGCTCGCCGTCGCCGCTGACCGCGAAGTCGTCGAGCCCGGCGAGCAGCTGCTCGGCCCGGCGCTTGCCGAGGTCGAAGCGCTCCAACGTGGGGCGGGGCGGCTCGTCCTCCAGCGAGGCGGCACTGTCGCCGAGTTCGCCGAGCAGCGGCAGCCGGGTCCAGAGCACGCCGTCCTTGGCCGCCGCCAGCGAGCCGAAGCTGCCGCCCTCGACGGGGAAGGGGACGATCCGGTCGGCGATGCCCGCCAGGTCGACCCGGGTGACGGGCGGGGCGTCGGCGCCGTCCTGCCCGGCGTCCTGCCCGGCGTCCTTCGGGTCGCTCTTCGGGTCGCTCTTCGGGGTGTCCTCCACGCCGCTCACCGGGCGCCCGGCCCGCTGCGGGCCGAACGGTGACGGGGTGTCGGCGGCCAGCGTGATCAGGTACGGGCGGCAGCCGGTCGGGAAGGAGAGGTCGAAGACGTGCGCGTCGTACACCGGGTCGAAGTTGCGCACCGAGAGGAAGGCCAGGTGCTTGCCGTCCGCCGTGAACGCCGGGGAGTAGTCGAGGAAGCGTTCCGGGGTGGCCGCGCTGACCGTACGCTCCGCCAGGTCCGCCAGCATGATCTGGCGCACCGACCAGGGCCCGAGGGCCGGCTGGGACCAGGCCAGCCAGCGGGAGTCCGGGGCGAAGGCCAGGCCGCTGACCTCGCCGTCCGTGCTACGGGCCAGCTCGTGCACGGCGCCGTCGGCGAGTGCGACCAGCAGCAGCCGCCCGTCGTGGGAGGCGGCGGCCAGCTGCGTGCCGTCCGGCGAGACGGCGAGTTCGAGCACCCGGCCGAGCCGCCCGGCGGCCAGCCGGCGGCGCTCGGCGCCCAGCACGGCCGGGGCGTACTCGATCACGTCGTCGCCCTCGGCGTCGCTGACCCAGACGGCACCCTGTCCGCCGTCGGCGCCCGGGACCACCCGGGCCAGCCGGGCGCGGACGCCCGGGGTGTCCGCGAGCACCCGGGCCGGGCCCTCCCGGTGGGTCAGCCAGTGGACGCCGCCGCGCACGACCACGGCGGCGGCCCGGCCGGTGCGGTCGGGGGCGACCGTCTCCAGCCGCCCGGCCGCCGCGACGGGGTACGCCTGACGGCCCGTCCGAGGGCCGGCCGGGCGGACGTCCAGGCGGCGGGGCTCGGCGCCGTCCAGGTCGTCGAGGAGCCAGAGCTCGCCCGCGCTGTGCCAGCAGACCCGGGTGCCGTCGGTGCTCGCGTCCCGGGCGTAGAACTCGCCGCTGCTGTGGCGCCGCAGGTCGGAGCCGTCCGGGAGGCTGGACCAGAGCTGCGCGGTGCCGTCGTGGTCGGAGAGGAAGGCCACCCGCTCCCCCACCCAGAGCGGGGAGGCGAGGTTGCCGTCCAGCCCGGCGTGCAGGCGGTGGTACTCCCCGTCGCCGATCCAGAGCTTGCCGACCCGGCCGCCCCGGTAGCGCTTCCAGCGGGCGGGCTCGCTCGAAGCGGCGGAGAGCAGCAGGGTCCGGGGCCCGTCCGGCTCCTGGGCCAGGCCGCCGACCGGGCCGTACGGGAGCCGGACGGGCTCGCCGCCGTCCAGCGGAAGGGCGAAGGCCCAGGTGCGGCGCGAGGTCGACTGGCCGGCCGAGGTGACCGCGATCGGACGGCCGTCCGCCGTCCAGCCGCGCAGCGCGGTCACGGCGCTGCCCCAGTACGTCAGACGGCGGGCCGGGCCGCCCTCGGTGGGCGCGACGAAGATCTCGGGCGCGCCGTCCCTGGCCGACGTCCAGGCGAGGTGGCGCCCGTCCGGGGAGAACCTCGGGTGGCTGACGGGCGCCTGGTCGGCCGTCAGCCGCCAGGCCCGGCCGCCGTCGACCGGCGCGAGCCAGATGTCGTCCTCGGCGACGAACGCGACGAGGTCGCCGTGCAGGTGCGGATGGCGCAGGTACGCGCCCGGAGCGGGGTGCTGGGATTCGGTCACGGCACGACCCTAGAGACCGGGCCCGGGCTGCTGCCAAAGGTTTCTTTGTCAGCGAACCCGGCCTGTCGGCGAACCCGGCCGGTGCGGCCCGGACTCAGACCCAGCAGCCGGTGCGGCCCGGGCTCAGGACCAGCGGCCGGTGCGGCCGAGGAGCAGTGCACCGGCCGCCACCCCGGCGGTCGAGGTGCGCAGCACGGACGGGCCCAGCCGGTACGGCCCGGCCCCCGCCTCGGCGAAGGCGGCCAGCTCGTCCGGGGAGACGCCGCCCTCGGGACCGACGACCAGGACCAGGTCGCCGGTGTCCGGCAGCGCGGCGGCGGCCAGCGGCTCGGCGCCCTCCTCGTGCAGCACGGCGGCGAACGCGGCGGCGCGCAGCAGCGGGGCCAGCTGGCGGGTCGTCATCGGCTCGCGGACCTCGGGGAAGCGCAGCCGGCGGGACTGCTTTCCGGCCTCGCGCGCGGTGGCCCGCCACTTGGCGAGCGCCTTGGCGCCCCGCTCGCCCTTCCACTGCGTGATGCAGCGGGAGGCGGCCCAGGGGATCACCACGTCGACCCCGACCTCGGTCATGGTCTCGACCGCGAGCTCGCCCCGGTCGCCCTTGGGCAGCGCCTGGACCACCACGATCCGGGGCGCGGGCTCCGGCTCCCGCCGGACGGCCGACACCGTGACGTCCAGCGCGTCCTTGCCGACCACGGCGGCGACCGTGCCGTCGGCCCCGGTGCCCAGGCCGTCCGCGAGGGTCACCGCCTCACCGGCCTCCAGCCGCTTCACGGTGACGGCGTGCCGCCCCTCCGCACCGTCGAGGCGGACCACCGAGCCGGGGACAACACCGGCCAACCGCGACGAGTCGACGACGAACACAGGGGCGGTCATACCGCGAACCTCCAAATGATGAGCGTAAACCTCAAGGGGCGCGGGGAACTGCGCGAAGCGGGAGGGCACACGTCGCACCCTTCCGATCTCGCACAGTTCCCCGCGCCCCTGAAAACAACCGGCTCAGCGGCCGTTGAAAGCGTCCTTCAGCCGGGAGAACAGCCCCTGCTGGCCCGGCGCGAACTGGCCGGACGGCCGCTCCTCGCCGCGCAGCACCGCGAGGCGGCGGAGCAGGTCCTCCATCTCGGGGTCGAGCTTGGTGGGGGTCTGCACCTCGACATGCACTATCAGGTCGCCCCGGCCGCCGCCCCGCAGGTGGGTGATGCCCCGGCCGTGCAGCGGGATGGACTGGCCGGACTGCGTACCGGGCCGGATGTCGACCTCTTCGAGGCCGTCCAGGGTCTGCAGCGGCACCTGGGTGCCGAGCGAGGCCGCCGTCATCGGGATGGTGACGGTGCAGTGCAGGTCGTCGCCGCGCCGCTGGAAGGTCGAGTGCGCGGTCTCCGCGATCTCGACGTACAGGTCGCCGGGCGGGCCGCCGCCGGGGCCGACCTCGCCCTCGCCGGCCAGCTGGATCCGGGTGCCGTTGTCCACGCCCGCCGGGATCTTGACGGTGAGGGTGCGGCGGGCCCGGACCCGGCCGTCGCCCGCGCACTCGGGGCACGGGGTCGGCACGACGGTGCCGAAGCCCTGGCACTGCGGGCAGGGGCGCGAGGTCATGACCTGGCCCAGGAAGGACCGGGTGACCTGCGAGACCTCGCCCTTGCCGCGGCACATGTCACAGGTCTGCGCGGAGGTGCCGGGAGCGGCACCCTCACCCGAGCAGGTGGTGCAGGTCACGGCGGTGTCGACCTGGAGTTCCTTGGTGGTGCCGAAAGCCGACTCCTCCAGGGTGATCTCCAGGCGGATCATCGCGTCCTGGCCCCGACGGGTCCGCGAACGCGGGCCGCGCTGGCCCGCCGCGGCGCCGAAGAAGGCGTCCATGATGTCGGAGAAGCCGAAGCCCGCCGCGCCCGCGCCGAAGCCGCCCGCGCCGCCACCGCCGTTCGGCGAGAGCGGGTCGCCGCCGAGGTCGTAGACCTGCCGCTTGGACGGGTCGGAGAGCACCTCGTATGCGGCGTTGATCTCCTTGAACCGCTCCTGCGTCTTCGGGTCCGGGTTGACGTCCGGGTGCAGTTCACGGGCGAGGCGCCGGAACGCCTTCTTGATCTCGTCCTGCCCCGCATCCCGTCGGACGCCGAGTACCGCGTAGTAGTCCGTGGCCACCAAATGCTCCGCTTGTTCCGCCTCTAGAAGTGCTGCGACTTGTCACCGTGTGTGGTCACACGGTGCTGTTCCTACGACTCGGCCAGGATCTGGCCCACGTACCTTGCCACCGCACGCACCGCCCCCATTGTGCCCGGGTAGTCCATCCGGGTCGGACCGATCACCCCGAGTTTCGCGACACTCTCGTCGCCCGAACCGTAACCGACCGAGACGACCGAGGTGGAATTGAGCCCCTCGTAGTCGTTCTCCCGGCCGATCCGCACGGTCATCCCGGCGTCCGCCGTCTCACCCAGCAGGCGCAGCAGGATCACCTGCTCCTCCAGCGCCTCCAGCACCGGCTGGATGGTGAGCGGGAAGTCATGTCCGAAACGTGTCAGGTTGGCCGTGCCGGCCAGCATGATCCGTTCCTCGTTCTGCTCGGCGAGGGTCTCGAAGAGGGTCGCCAGCACGGTGGTCACGACCGGCCGGTCGGCCGCCTCGAAGGCCGCCGGGAGGTCCTCCAGCAGACCGGGGACGTCCGGCAGCCGCTGGCCGCCCGCGCGGGCGTTGAGTCTGGTCCGGAGCTCCGCGAGGACGGTCTCGCCGACCGTGCCCGGACAGTCCACCATCCGCTGCTCGACCCGGCCGGTGTTGGTGATCAGGACCAGCATCACCTTGGCCGGGGCCAGTGCGACCAGCTCGACGTGCCGGACGGTCGAGCGGGAGAGCGAGGGGTACTGCACCACCGCGACCTGCCGGGTCAGCTGCGCGAGCAGCCGGACCGTCCGGGCGACGGTGTCGTCCAGGTCGACCGCGCCGTCCAGGAAGTGCCGGATCGCCCGGCGCTCGGGGGCGCTCATCGGCTTGACCTCGGCCAGCCGGTCGACGAAGAGCCGGTAGCCCTTGTCGGTGGGGATGCGGCCCGCGCTGGTGTGCGGCTGGTGGATGTAGCCGTCCTCCTCCAGGGCCGCCATGTCGTTGCGCACCGTCGCCGGGGAGACCCCCAGGCTGTGCCGCTCGACCAGGGCCTTGGAGCCGACGGGCTCCTCGGTGCCGACGTAGTCCTGCACGATGGCGCGGAGCACCGCGAGCTTGCGGTCGTCCAACGGGCGGAGATCGCGGACGTCCAGGCGCGAATCGAGCTGCCGGGCATCGGACTTGCGTTCGTCGGCTCTGCGCTCGCTGAACATGGCACGCACCTCCGTCTTCGTCCGTTGAGTCTGGTAGCTGTCCGGTCCCCTGGCACTCTGGAAGGCAGAGTGCCAGAACCGTACCTGCCAGTGTAAGGCCCGTCCACGACGGCAGGAACGGCCCGCGGACGTGATCCTCGACCGAAATCCGGCGCGGGGGCGGTGCCTGCACGCCCCCTGAGTGGCAGCATCGAAGACGAACTTGAATATCGAAGGAGCAGCGATGTCGGCGTCATCCCAGCATTCCCGCTTCGCACCCGACCGCGGGCTGACCGGTCGGATGGTCACCACCATGTTCTTGATCGGGTTGCTCTACGTCGGCTTCACCGGAGTGCTGATCGTCCTGCTGCGCGGGGCGTGGCCGCTGATCGTGCTGATCTCGGGCGGCCTGTTCGTGGCCCAGTTCTGGTTCAGCGACAAGATCACCGAGCGGGCGATGGGCGCCCGCGAGGTCACCCCGGAGCAGTACCCGCAGTTGCACGGCACCATTGACCGGCTCTGCGCGCTGGCCGACATGCCGAAGCCGCGGATCGCGGTGGCGGACAACGACATGCCGAACGCCTTCGCCACCGGCCGCAACCCCGAGAAGTCCGTGGTCTGCGTCACCACCGGCCTGCTGCGGCGGCTGGAGCCGGAGGAGTTGGAGGGCGTGCTCGCGCACGAGCTCTCGCACGTCGCGCACCGGGACGTCGCGGTGATGACGATCGCCGGCTTCCTCGGCGTGCTGGCCGGGGTGATGACCCGGATCGCGCTGTACGGCGGCTTCCTGGGCGGCAACAACCGCAACAACAACGACCAGAACGCCGCCATCGCGATGATGATCATCCCGCTGGTCAGCATCGTGGTCTACGCGATCAGCTTCCTGCTGACCCGGCTGCTGTCCCGCTACCGCGAGCTGGCCGCCGACCGGGCCGCCGCCCAGCTCACCGGCCGGCCCAGTGCGCTGGCCTCGGCCCTGACCAAGGTGACCGGCCAGATCGCCGCGATCCCCACCAAGGACCTGCGCAAGGCGCAGCCGTACAACGCCTTCTACTTCGCCCCCGCGCTCAGCGCGCGGGACGCGGCCACCCAGCTGCTGTCCACCCACCCCTCGCTGGAGCAGCGGCTGGAGCAGCTCGGCAAGATCTCGGCCCGACTGGGCGAGTGACCCACCCGGACCGGAACGGTTCAGAACGGTAGGAGACTTCGTGGGAATCCTGGACGCCCTGTTCGGCCGCACCAAGCCGGTGCGGCCCGACCTCGACCAGCTGTTCGGCGTGCCCTCCGCCGCGCTCACCCTGGAGGCGGCGGCCGGCTTCCGGCCGACCGGGCTCGGGTCGGTCTGCTTCGCCGCCGTCGAGGGCGGCGCCTTCGGCGAGGTGGAGCGGCAGGTCAAGGACCTGCTGAACGCCGACACCGTGAACGGCGGCGTGCCGGTGGAGGCCAGCCAGGACGACTACGGCTACACCTGGCTGCTCGCCCGGCACACCCCGCAGGAGCTGCCGGAGCTGGTCAACGACCTGCACGCGGTCAACAGCGAGCTGGAGGCGAACGGCTTCGGGCCGCAGCTGCTCTGCTCGATCGTCGGCTTCCGCAACGACAAGGGGCAGTCGCTGGGGCTGGTGTACCTCTACAAGCGGGGCAGCTTCTACCCCTTCGCCCCGATGCCGGGCGGCACCGAGAAGCGGAACAGCCCGGTCGAACTCCAGGTCAAGGCGATGCTGGGCAACGACCTGCGGGTCGAGCAGGACCTCAGCCGCTGGTTCCCGGTGTGGGGCGCGCCCGGGCTCTGACGGCTCGTCGGACTTCCTATCATCGGGGAATGCACAGCAGCAGGAGTTACGGACCCGACCTGACCCCGCCGTGGAAGCGGCAACAGCCGGCCCCCGAGGTACCGGCCGAGCGGGAGCTGGTGGTGGAAGAGGCCGCCACCGGCTTCTGCGGGGCGGTGGTGCGCTGCGAGAAGACCGCCGAGGGGCCGACGGTCACCCTGGAGGACCGTTTCGGCAAGCACCGGGTCTTCCCGATGACCCCCCGCGGCTTCCTGCTGGAGGGCCGGGTGGTCACCCTGGTACGGCCCGCCGGGCCCGCCCCCGCGCGGACCCCGGGCCGTACCGCCTCCGGCTCGGTGGCCGTGCCCGGCGCCCGGGCCCGGGTGGCCCGGGAGTCGCGGATCTACGTCGAGGGCCGGCACGACGCGGAGCTGGTCGAGCGGGTCTGGGGCGACGACCTGCGGATCGAGGGCGTGGTCGTGGAGTACCTGGAGGGCATCGACGACCTCCCCGCGATCGTCGCCGGCTTCGGCCCGGGCCCCGGCCGCCGCCTCGGCGTCCTGGTCGACCACCTGCTGCCCGGCACCAAGGAGCACCGGATCGCCGCCCAGGTGACGGGAGACGCCGTCCTGGTCGTCGGCCACCCGTACATCGACGTCTGGGAGGCCGTGAAGCCCGGCAGCGTCGGCATCCCGGCCTGGCCGTCCGTCCCCCGCGGCGAGGTGTGGAAGGAGGGCGTCTGCCGCCGCCTCGGCTGGCCGGTGGACACCCCGGCCGCGTGGAAGCGCATCCTCGCCTCGGTCGACTCCTACAAGGACCTGGAACCCGAGCTGCTGGGCCGCGTCGAGCAGCTGATCGACTTCGTCACCACCGAACCCTAGGCAACCGGGTAACCCCGACAGGGGCGCGTGGGGGTACCCCCGGCCGAAGGCTGGGGGAGAACTGCGCGACCAGGGCACAACGGAGGTGCACGGTTGATCGCGCAGTTCCCCGCGCCCCCTTGGGTTAACCCGTTCAGTCCACGAGGTCCCGGACGACCGCGTCCGCCAGCAGCCGCCCCGGCAAGGTGAGCACCGCCCGCCCGTCCGCGAAGGACGCCGGGTCCAGCAGCCCGTCCGCGAGCGCGCGGCCCGCGGCCGCACGGCCCGCCGGGGCCAGCAACGAGAGCGGGCAGCCCTCGCGGAGGCGGAGTTCCAGGAGGATGCGCTCCACCCGGCGGTCCTCGTCCGGGAGGACCTCGCGGCCCAGCGCGGGCGTCCGCGACTCGGCCAGCGCCTGCGCGTACGCGGCGGGGTGCTTGGCGTTCCACCAGCGGACGCCGCCGACGTGGCTGTGCGCGCCGGGGCCGGCGCCCCACCAGTCGGCGCCGGTCCAGTACAGCTCGTTGTGGCGGCAGCGGCCCGCGTCGGTGGTGGCCCAGTTGGAGACCTCGTACCAGTCGTACCCGGCCGAGCTGAGCGCCTCCTCGGCGATCAGGTAGCGGTCGGCGTGCACGTCGTCGTCGACCATCGGCAGTTCGCCGCGCTTGATCCGGGCGGCCAGCTTGGTGCCGTCCTCGACGATCAGGGAGTACGCGGAGACGTGGTCGGGGCCGGCGCCGATCGCGGCGTCGAGCGAGGCACGCCAGTCGTCGTCGGACTCGCCGGGGGTCCCGTAGATCAGGTCCAGGTTGACGTGCTCGAAGCCCGCCGCGCGGGCCTCGGCGACGCAGGCCTCCGGGCGGCCGGGGGTGTGGTGGCGGTCGAGCAGTTGGAGCACGTGCGGCTTGGCGCTCTGCATGCCGAAGGAGATCCGGTTGAAACCGCCCTCACGGAGTTCGGCGAGGTAGGCGGGGTCGACCGACTCCGGGTTGGCCTCGGTGGTGACCTCGGCGCCCTCGGCGATCCCGAACTCTTCACGGATCGCCGCGAGCATCTTCACCAGGTCACGGGCGGGCAGCAGGGTCGGCGTGCCGCCGCCGAGGAAGACCGTCCGCACCGGCAGGTCGGCGGAGCCGAGCACCCGCCGGGCGAGGCGGATCTCGGCGACCAGGTTGTCGGCGTACGTCTCCTGCGAGGCGACCGTGCCGGAGGAGCGGAGCTCGGTGGCGGTGTAGGTGTTGAAGTCGCAGTAGCCGCAGCGCGTCGCGCAGTACGGCACGTGCACGTAGAAGCCGAAGGGCCGCTCGCCCAGCCCCTTCAGGGCGTGGTCGGGCAGGGAACCGTCGGACGGCACGGGTTCGCCGTCGGGGAGTGCGGAGGGCATGCCCCCATTGTCCGGTACGGCTCGGGCGAGCCGTACCGGACGGCGTGGGTCACGCCTCGTTGGCGCCCTCGTACATCCCGGTCACCGCGTCCGCGTAGGTCCGCTCGACCACCGGGCGCTTGATCTTCAGGCTCGGGGTGAGCTCGCCGTGCTCAATGTCGAGGTCGCGCGGGAGCAGGGTGAACTTCTTGATCGTCTGCCAGCGCTGGAGGTCGCCGTTGAGCTGCTTGACGTAGCCGCCGATCAGCTCGTTCACCTGCGGCGAGGCGACCACCTCGGCGTACGGCTTGCCCGCCAGGCCGTGCGAGGCGGCCCACGGCATGATCACCGTCTCGTCCAGGCCGATCAGCGCGGTGCAGAAGTTGCGGTTGTTGCCGATCACCAGGATGTTGCTGACGAACGGGCAGACCGCCTTGAACTTGCCCTCGACCTCGCTGGGGGCGACGTACTTGCCGCCGGAGGTCTTGAACATGTCCTTCTTGCGGTCGGTGATCCGCAGGTACCCGTTCTCGAAGTCGCCGATGTCACCGGTGTGGAACCAGCCGTCGGCCTCCAGCACCTCGGCGCTCTGCTCGGGCATCTCGTGGTACCCGCGCATGATGCTCGGCCCGCGCAGCAGCACCTCGCCGTCCTCGGCGATCCGCACCTCGGTGCCGGGCAGCGGCCGGCCGACCGTGCCGATCCGGATGTCGTCGGGGCGGTTCACGGTGGTGCCGGCGCTGGTCTCGGTCAGGCCGTACCCCTCCAGGATCGGCACCCCCGCGCCGAGGAAGAAGTAGCCGATCTCGGGTGACAGGGCGGCGCTGCCGGAGACCGAGCCCCGGAAGCGGCCGCCGAACGCGGCGCGGATCTTCGCGTAGACCAGCTTGTCGGCGATCGCGTGCTGGAGCTTGAGGGCGAAGGGGGCGGTGGCCCGGCCGGTGGCCGTCCGGTTGGCCTGGGTGGTCCGGGCGTAGTCCCGGGAGACCTTGGCGGCCCAGAGGAAGATCTTGTACTTGGCGCCGCCCTCAGCCCGGGCCTTGGCGGCGATGCCGTTGTAGACCTTCTCGAAGATCCGCGGCGCCGAGGCCATCAGGGTGGGCCTGATCACCGGCAGGTTGTGGATGATGCGGTCCACCCGGCCGTCCACGGCCATCACGTGGCCGGTGGCGATCTGGCCCGAGATCAGCGCCTTGCCGAAGACGTGCGACAGCGGCAGCCACATGAAGTGGATGTCGTCCGAGCGCAGCAGGCCGCTCTCCTCCTGCGCGACGCCCTGGTAGGCCCAGCAGTCGTGCACCAGGCGCACGCCCTTGGGGCGGCCGGTGGTGCCGGAGGTGTAGATGAGGGTGGCGAGCTGCTCCTTGTCGAGCGCGGCGACGGCCTCGGTGACGGCGTCGGGGTGCTCGGAGAGGTACTTCGCGCCGGCCTGCTCCAGCTCGGCGAGGGTGAGCACGGTGAGGCCCTCGGCCGCCGGCTGCTCGGCGGCGCCGCCGAAGAGGATCACCGTGCGCAGCTCGGGGAGGTCCTCGCGCTTGGCGACGACCTTCTCCAGCTGCTTGGCGTTCTCGGCGAAGAGGGCCCTGCTGCCCGAGTTGGAGAGGATGAAGGCCGTCTCGTCGGCGTTGGTACTGGGGTAGACCGTCGTGGTGGCGGCACCGGCGCACATGTTGCCGAGGTCGGCGATGATCCACTCGATCCTGGTGGACGAGGCGATCGCGACCCGGTCCTCCGACCGGATCCCCAGCGACATCAGGCCTGCGGCGACCGCCTTGACCCGCTCCGCGGTCTGTGCCCACGTCAGCGAGCGCCACTGCTCGGCGCCCGGGGCACCGTCTGCGGCGTGCTCGTCGACGGGCACGGGGTACCGGTAGGCCTCACCGTCGGGTGTGGCCTCTACCCTGCTGAGGAACAGGTGCGCCACCGACGTCGGACGTCGCTCGATCATGGACTGCGCGGAACTCAACGAGGACCTCCGGGGGGCGGGTGGCCGAGGGTGGAGAGCGGTGGCAGTGGGGGCAGCCGACCGGCCGCACATGTTAACCAGCGAGTAACAAGCGGGCAATCTGCAGCCTAGGGGGTACGGAGCCGTTCCGTAAGGGGGTGCAGACAGCTGGCACCTCGCCGGACCGGCAGTGCAAAGGACAGTACAAGCCTGCGGGTGGGGCCTGGGTTAAGCCCCCCTGTAGAGCACGCGAAGTATGAAAATGGGGATGCGAATCCCCCTGCCGACAACGAGAGTGTCCCGGTGCTGATCAAAATCCTCCGAGCCCATCTGGGCCCCTACTCACGACCGATCTCCGTGCTCGTCCTCCTTCAGCTCGTCTCGACCATCGCGGCCCTGTACCTCCCCACGCTCAACGCCGACATCATCGACAACGGTGTCGTCAAGGGCGACACCGGCTACATCATGCAGCTCGGCGGCGTGATGATCGGCGTCACCCTCGTCCAGGCCGTCTGCTCGGTCGGCGCGGTGTACTTCGGCGCCCGGACGGCGATGGCCGTGGGGCGGGACATCCGCGCCTCCGTCTTCGACCAGGTGCAGAGCTTCTCCGCGCGGGAGCTCGGGGGCTTCGGCGCGCCCTCGCTGATCACCCGCACCACCAACGACGTCCAGCAGGTGCAGATGCTGCTGCTGATGAGCTTCACGCTCATGGTGGCCGCACCGATCATGTGCTTCGGCGGCATCATCATGGCGCTCAACCAGGACGTGCCGCTCTCCGCGCTGCTGCTGATCGTGGTGCCGCTGCTCGGCGCCGTGGTGACCCTGCTGGTGAAGCGGCTGCGGCCGGACTTCCGGACGATGCAGACCCGGATCGACAAGGTCAACCGCGTCCTGCGCGAGCAGATCACCGGCATCCGGGTGATCCGCGCCTTCGTGAAGGACGGCCACGAGCAGGACCGTTTCGGCGGCGCCAACCAGGAACTGACCGACGTCTCGCTGCGGGTCGGCCGGACGATGGCCTTCATGTTCCCCTCCGTGATGCTGGTGGTGAACGTCTCCAGCGTCGCGGTGATGTGGTTCGGCGCGCACCGGATCGACAGCGGCGGGATGCAGATCGGCGCGCTGACGGCCTTCCTGTCCTACCTGATGCAGATTCTGATGAGCGTCATGATGGCCACCTTCATGTTCATGATGGTGCCGCGCGCCGAGGTCTGCGCCGAGCGCATCCAGGAGGTGCTGGGCACCGAGACCAGCGTCGTGCCGCCCACCGGCCCGGTCGTCGAGCTGCGCGGCAGCGGCCACCTGGAGCTGCGCGGCGTCGAGTTCCGCTACCCGGGCGCCGAGGCGCCGGTGCTGCGCGGCATCGACATCGTGGCCCGTCCCGGTGAGACCACCGCCGTCATCGGCTCCACCGGCAGCGGCAAGACCACGCTGCTCAGCCTCGTCCCCCGGCTGATCGACTCGACCGGCGGCACGGTCTTCGTGGACGGCGTCGACGTCCGGGAGCTGTCCCCCGAGCTCATCGCCGAGACGGTCGGGCTCGTCCCGCAGAAGCCGTACCTCTTCACCGGGACGGTGGCCAGCAACCTCCGCTACGGCAAGCCGGACGCCACCGACGAGGAGCTCTGGCACGCGCTGGAGGTGGCCCAGGCGAAGGACTTCGTCGAGCGGCTGGACGAGGGCCTGGAGGCCCCGATCGCCCAGGGCGGCGGCAATGTGTCGGGCGGTCAGCGCCAGCGGCTGGCGATCGCCCGCGCACTGGTGCGCCGGCCCGAGATCTACCTCTTCGACGACTCGTTCTCCGCGCTCGACTACGCCACCGACGCGAAACTGCGCAAGGCGCTCTCCCGGGAGACCGCCGAGGCGACCGTCCTGATCGTCGCGCAGCGGGTCAGCACCATCCGGGACGCCGACCGGATCATCGTGCTGGACGAGGGCGCCGTCGTCGGCTCGGGTACCCACCACGAGCTGATGGCCGACAACCCGACGTACCGGGAGATCGTGCTCTCCCAGCTCACCGAGCAGGAGGCGGCGTGACCACGCCAGGCAAGGGGTCGCCGAAGCAGGCGCCCACCGAAGAGAAGACGGCCCCCAGCGACTCGCAGAGCGCCGCGGCGCGCCGCGGTCCGGGCGGTCCGGCCCGGTTCATGGGCGGCCAGGGCACCGAGAAGTCGATGGACTTCAAGGGCTCCGGCAAGCGCGTGCTGAAGCTGATGCGCCCCGAACGGGCCACCCTCTACGGGGTGTTCGGCCTCGGCGCGCTCAGCGTCGGCTGCGCGGTGGCCGGGCCGAAGATCCTCGGCAACGCCACCGACCTGATCTTCGCGGGGGTGATCGGGCAGCGGTTCAAGCCCGGCACCACGCACGACCAGGCGATCGCGGCGGTGCGCGCGGGAGGCAACGGCAAGATCGCCGACCTGCTCTCCTCGGTCCACTTCACCCCCGGCCAGGGGATGGACTTCGACGCCATCGGCACCGTGCTGCTCTGGGTGCTGGCGATCTACGTCGCCTCGGCGGTCTTCAGCATCTTCCAGGGCCGGCTCGCCGCCCGGGCGATCAACCGGACGGTCTACCGGCTGCGCGAGTCCGTCGACGCCAAGATCTCCCGGCTGCCGCTCAGTTACTTCGACAAGCAGCCGCGCGGCGAGGTGCTCAGCCGCGTCACCAACGACATCGACAACATCGGCCAGTCGATGCAGCAGACCATGGGCCAGGTGGTGAACTCGCTGCTCACCATCGTCGGTGTGCTGGCGATGATGTTCTGGATCTCCCCGCTGCTGGCGCTGATCGCGCTGGTCTCAGTACCCGCCTCGGTGGTGGTGGCGACCAGGATCGGCAAGCGCGCGCAGCCGCAGTTCATCGACCAGTGGCGGATCACCGGCAAGCTCAACGCGCACATCGAGGAGATGTACACCGGCCACGCGCTGGTGAAGGTCTTCGGCCGGCAGAAGGAGGCCGCCGAGATCTTCCGCCAGGAGAACGAGGCGCTCTACGCCACCGCCTTCAAGGCCCAGTTCATCTCCGGCATCATCCAGCCGGCCATGATGCTGATCGGCAACCTCAACTACGTGCTGGTCGCCGTGGTCGGCGGTCTGCGGGTGGCCAGCGGCGCGCTGTCGATCGGTGACGTGCAGGCGTTCATCCAGTACTCGCGGCAGTTCAGCCAGCCGCTGACCCAGGTCGCCAGCATGGCCAACCTGCTGCAGTCCGGCGTCGCCTCGGCGGAGCGGGTCTTCGAGCTGCTGGACGCACCCGAGCAGAGCCCGGAGCCGGCCATGCCGGAGCGTCCGGCCGTGCTGCACGGGCGGGTCGCCTTCGAGGAGGTCTCGTTCCGGTACGACCCGGAGAAGCCGCTGATCGACGGGCTCTCGCTCAAGGTCGAGCCCGGCCACACCGTGGCGATCGTCGGGCCGACGGGCGCGGGCAAGACCACCATGGTCAACCTGCTGATGCGGTTCTACGAGGTCAGCGGCGGCCGGATCACCCTGGACGGGGTGGACATCGCCGCGATGTCCCGCGAGGAGCTGCGGGCCGGCATCGGCATGGTCCTCCAGGACACCTGGCTGTTCGGCGGCACGATCGCCGAGAACATCGCGTACGGCGCCGAGTCCTCCACCCGGGAGCAGGTCGTCGAGGCGGCCAGGGCCGCGCACGTGGACCGGTTCGTCCGCACCCTGCCGGACGGCTACGACACGGTGATCGACGACGAGGGCGCCGGGGTCAGCGCGGGCGAGAAGCAGCTGATCACCATCGCCCGGGCCTTCCTGGCCCAGCCGAGCATCCTCGTCCTGGACGAGGCGACCAGCTCGGTCGACACCCGTACCGAGGTGCTCATCCAGCGGGCGATGGCCACCCTGCGCACCGGCCGCACCAGCTTCGTCATCGCGCACCGGCTCTCCACCATCCGGGACGCCGACGTGATCCTGGTGATGGAGAACGGCTCGATCGTCGAGCAGGGCTCGCACGACGACCTGATCGCCTCCAAGGGCGCGTACGCCCGCCTGTACGAGGCCCAGTTCGCCCAGGCGGTCGCCGAGGTCGACTGACCGTCCGGCGGATCCGTGCGGGGGGAGGCGCCACGCCTCCCCCCGCACGCGTTTTCCCGCCTTCCCTTTTCCCTCCCCGCCCCACCGGGCCGTTCTCACCCCGCACCGGGACGGCCCGGCCCCCGAACGTGCAGGTCCGGGGCATTGCGCTCGCCACCCGCTCCCGCTTATCGTCACATCGACCATAAGTGAGGGGTGGCCCATGGCCGTCAGCGATTTCCTGAGCGAGTTCACCGACCCGCTCAACACCGTGCTGTTCCATCTCGGCCAGGACGCCGTCAGCTGGGCCGAACTCCTCGGCTTCGCGACCGGTGCGGTGGGGGTGTGGCTCACCGTCCGGGCCAGGATCTGGAACTTCCCGGTCGGCATAGCGAACAACCTGTTCTTCCTGGTGCTCTTCTGGAGCGCCCGGCTCTACGCCGACGCGGCCCTGCAGGTCGTCTTCCTGGCACTGGGCGTCCACGGCTGGTGGCAGTGGCTGCGCGGCGGGGAGCGGCGCTCCGCCCGCGCCCTGCGCCGGGCGGACCCGCGCACCCTGGCCGTCCTGTCGGCCCTGGTCGTCCCGGTGACCTGGGGGCTCACCGTGGTGCTCGGCCACGCCCAGGACAGTTCGCCGTTCTGGGACGCGCTCACCACCGCGCTCTCGCTCGCGGCCCAGTGGCTGCTGAACACCAAGCAGTTCGAGAACTGGTACTTCTGGATCGCGGCCGACCTGGTCTACATCCCGCTCTACTTCGCCAAGAAGCTCGACCTCACCGGCCTGGTCTACCTGCTGTTCCTCGGCCTGTGCCTGGTCGGCCTGCGGGCCTGGCGCCGCGAACTGGCCGGGCCGGCCGAGCGCCCGTCGGCGGTGGCACTGTGAGCGCGCGGTTCCGGCACGGGCTGGTGATCGGCAAGTTCTACCCGCCGCACGCGGGCCACCACTTCCTGATCAGGACGGCCGCGGACGCCTGCGAGCTGGTCACCGTGGTGGCGATGGCCGCCGACGTCGAGTCGGTCCCGCTGGCCGCCCGGGTGTCCTGGCTACGGGAGGCCTGGGCCGGTCACCCGCACGTGCGGGTGACCGGGGTGGTGGACAACCTGGCGGTGGACTACGACAGCGAGCAGGCCTGGGACGGTCACGTCGCCCTGATGCGGGACGGGCTGGCGACCGCCCCGGCGGCCGGCCCGGTGGACGCGGTCTTCACCTCGGAGCCGTACGGCGAGGAGCTGGCCCGGCGGTTCGGCGCGGCGGCGGTGGTGCTGGACCAGGGGCGGGAGACCTTCGCGGTCTCCGGTACGAAGGTCCGGGCCGATCCGGTCGCGCACTGGGACGCCCTGGAACCGCCGGTCCGCGGCTGGTTCAGCCGGCGGGTGGTCGTCCTGGGCGCCGAGTCGACCGGCACCACCACGCTCTCCCGGGATCTCGCCGAAGCCCTGCGGGGACGCTGCGGCCCGCACGCGCTGACCCGCTGGGTGCCCGAGTACGGGCGGGAACTGACGATCGCCAAGCTCGCCGTGGCCCGGTCCGTGGCCGACCCCTCGGCACCGGCCCCGACCGTCTTCGACCTGGAGTGGACGGACGAGGACTTCGAGCTGGTCTGCCGACGGCAGTCCGCCGACGAGGAACGCGCCGCCCGCGAGGGCGGCCCGGTGCTCGTCTGCGACACCGACGCGCTCGCCACCACCGTCTGGCAGGAGCGCTACCGGGGCGCCACCACCGCTCCGGTCCACGAGCTGGCCGCCGCCCTCCCGCCCCGCGCCCTCTACCTGCTGACCTCCGACCGGGACGTCCCCTTCCACGACGACGGACTCAGGGACGGCGAACACCTGCGCCCCTGGATGACCGGACGCTTCCGGGAGGTCCTCGCCGCCGGCCGCACCCCCTGGCTCGAACTGACCGGCGACCGCGCCGAGCGGCTCACCCGGGCCCTGGCGGCGGTGGACGCCCTGCTGGCGGCCGGCTGGTCACTGGCCGACCCGCTCGGCTGAGCGGCTCCGTCCCCGCCCCCGGGGGCACTGCCTTCGGGGCGAACGCACTCCGGCCTCCGAGAACGGGTCTCGGAGGCCGGAGTGCGTGGCAGCGCCAGGTGCTACTTCTTTTCCTTCGGGGCGTCCGCGTCGGTGGACAGCGCGGCGATGAAGGCCTCCTGCGGGACCTCCACGCGGCCGACCATCTTCATCCGCTTCTTGCCCTCCTTCTGCTTCTCCAGCAGCTTGCGCTTACGCGAGATGTCACCGCCGTAGCACTTGGCGAGGACGTCCTTGCGGATCGCACGGACGGTCTCACGGGCGATCACCCGCGAGCCGATCGCGGCCTGGATCGGCACCTCGAACTGCTGGCGCGGGATCAGCTTCTGGAGCTTGCCGGCCATCATGATGCCGTAGTTGTAGGCCTTGTCCTTGTGCACGATCGCGGAGAACGCGTCGACCGCGTCACCGTGCAGCAGGATGTCGACCTTGACCAGGTCGGCGCTCTGCTCGCCGATCGGCTCGTAGTCGAAGGAGCCGTAGCCACGGGTCTTGGACTTCAGCATGTCGAAGAAGTCGAAGACGATCTCGGCCAGCGGGAGGGTGTAGCGCAGCTCCACCCGCTCCTCGGAGAGGTAGTCCATGCCCTGCATGTTGCCGCGACGGCCCTGGCAGAGCTCCATGACGGCACCGACGAACTCGTTGGGCACCAGGATGGACCCGCGGACCACCGGCTCGTTCACCTCGGAGATCTTGCCCGTGGGGAACTCGCTCGGGTTGGTGACGGTGTGCTCGGTGCCGTCCTCCATGACCACCCGGTAGACCACGTTGGGGGCGGTGGAGATCAGGTCGAGGTTGAACTCGCGCTCCAGCCGCTCCCGGACGATCTCCAGGTGCAGCAGCCCGAGGAAGCCACAGCGGTAACCGAAGCCCAGCGCGACGGAGGTCTCCGGCTCGAACACCAGGGCGGCGTCGTTCAGCTGGAGCTTGTCGAGGGCGTCGCGCAGCAGCGGGTAGTCACTGCCGTCCAGCGGGTAGAGGCCGGAGAACACCATCGGACGCGGGTCCTTGTAGCCGCCCAGCGCCTCGGTCGCACCCTTGTGCATCGAGGTGATGGTGTCACCGACCTTGGACTGCCGGACGTCCTTCACACCGGTGATGATGTAGCCCACCTCGCCGACACCGAGGCCGTCGGAGACCTTCGGCTCGGGCGAGATGACGCCGATCTCCAGCAGCTCGTGCGTCGCACCCGTGGACATCATCTGGATGCGCTCGCGCTTGGTGAGCTCGCCGTCGACCACTCGGACGTAGGTGACCACGCCGCGGTAGGTGTCGTAGACCGAGTCGAAGATCATCGCGCGGGCCGGGGCGTTCTTGACGCCGACCGGGGCCGGGACCTTCGCGACCACGTGGTCCAGCAGGTCCTCGACACCCAGGCCGCTCTTGGCGCTGACCTTCAGGACGTCCTCGGGCTCGCAGCCGATGATGTGCGCGATCTCGGCGGCGTACTTCTCCGGCTGGGCGGCCGGCAGGTCGATCTTGTTGAGGACCGGGATGATCGTGAGGTTGTTCTCCAGCGCCAGGTACAGGTTGGCGAGGGTCTGCGCCTCGATGCCCTGGGCCGCGTCCACCACGAGGATGGTGCCCTCGCAGGCGGCGAGCGAGCGGGACACCTCGTACGTGAAGTCGACGTGGCCCGGGGTGTCGATCATGTTGAGGATGTGGGTCTTGCCCACACCCTCACCGGTGGTCGGCGCCCACGGGAGGCGGACCGCCTGCGACTTGATGGTGATGCCGCGCTCGCGCTCGATGTCCATCCGGTCGAGGTACTGGGCACGCATCTGCCGGGGGTCGACAACGCCGGTGATCTGCAGCATCCGGTCGGCGAGCGTCGACTTGCCGTGGTCGATGTGGGCGATGATGCAGAAGTTGCGGATCAGCGCCGGGTCGGTACGGCTGGGCTGTGGCACATTGCTGGGGGTCGCGGGCACCTTGGTCCGATTCTCCGTGGGTCCGGGGGCCGGGAGTGCCCTGGTCATCGCTGACCGGCTTCCCGGGGACCGGACGGTCTCGTCCGATCGACATGGTTCCTCCCATCCTCCCACGACCGGGGGGCAGCTTGCCGGTCAGCTCCCGGGGCTTCCGGATCGGCCCGGGGCGCGCGAGGATCGGTGACCATGATCTTGGAGAGTGCACTGCTCGACGTCCTGCCCGGCCAGGAGGAGACCTTCCTCGCCGCGTTCGCCCAGGCCAAGCCGCTGATCGCGGTCCAAACGGGCTTCCGATCGCTCCAGCTCCGGCGGTGCCTGGACGAGGGGCGCGGCGCGCGCTTCCTGCTCCAGGTGGAGTGGGAGACGCTCGCCGATCACACCGAGGGCTTCCGGGGTTCGGCTGAGTACGGGCAGTGGCGGGCGCTGCTGCACCACTTCTACTCGCCGTTCCCGACGGTGGAGCACTACGGCGAGCCACTGCTCACGGCGTAGCCGGCGCGGGCGGCGCCCGGCCGGCCGGGCCGCTCGGCGCGGGGGCGGCTCGGGCCGCTCGGTTTGGGCCCGACTGCGGGCCCCTGGTAGCGTGGGGCGCTGCACCTGGCATCGGCATGCCCTCTCAGCTTGCCGGAGGCCGCCGGTGCAACCCGTTCATGATCCATTAGAAACTAGACTGAGGCTCCTTCGTGGCGAACATCAAGTCCCAGATCAAGCGCAACAAGACCAACGAGAAGGCGCGCCTGCGCAACAAGGCCGTCAAGTCCTCGCTGAAGACCGCTGTCCGCAAGGCCCGCGAGGCCGCTGCCGCCGGTGACGTCGAGAAGGCCACCCTGCTGGCCCGCGCGGCCTCCAAGGCCCTCGACAAGGCCGTCAGCAAGGGTGTCATCCACAAGAACCAGGCCGCCAACAAGAAGTCCGCGATCACCAAGCGCGTCGCTGCCTGATTTCCGGCTGACTCCAGCTGACTGATTCACCCCCCGGGCCCCGCCCGGACCGGTCGGCGCGACCGGCGGCCCTCTACCCGCCCCCGTCGACCACCCCCTCGGACCAGTTCCCGGCCCTCTAACCGGAACCCCGAGGCGCACAGACTCCGTACCGCACGCGGCCTGCGTTCGCCACGCGGGTGCGGTACACCAGATCGACCGCGGAGGTGCCTGCTCGCAGGCCGTTCGCTCGCTGCCCGTCCGGATCACTCCGGGCGGGCAGTTCGCGTATCCGGGCGGTCCGCGTGTCGAGCCGCTCGCGTGTCGGGCCGTTTCACGGGCGGGCCGTTCGGCGGGCGGGCCGTTCGGCGGGCCGGGGAAGGCCGCGCCGTGACGGTGTCAACACCGCTCCCCCGGTGGACGGCCGCGAGTTCCGGCGCCCGTTCCGGTACGTACTCGGGCGCGTATTCCGGAGGTTCCGGCGGGGTAGGTAGGACGGACGAGGCGCTCGGGCGGGTGACGCACGGGGTTCGCTTACTCTGTGCGACCGCATGTTCACCGATAGGGTGCGGTGCGACGGACTGCTGCGACGGTCAACGCGGGGACACCACGCGGGACACCAGTTGGGGGCTCACCAGATGTCGACACCAACAGACGCCGGCCCCGGCTACGGGTCCATCCCCGGCCCGCCCTCGGCCTTCGGGCCCCCGCCGCCCCCGCCACCCGCTCCCCCGGCCCGGCGGGCCGCCCCGACTCCCCCGGCCGCGCCCGGGCGCGCGCGCCGTGGCCCGATGTGGGGCATCGCGGGGGCTCTGGTCGCCTCGGGAGTGTGGGCGGCGGCCGTGATCACCGTGCCGGGACTGGTCACCGCCAAGAGCACCGCCGCGAGCCTGCACGGCTACCGTCTCGTCGACGACCTCTGCGCCACCGCCCGGTTCGAGCGGTTCACCCAGCTCTACCCCTCGCAGTCCGGCTCGCCCTACCACTACTCGACCAGGCACCCCGCGCTGGACGACATGTACTGCAGCGAGTACGTCAAGAAGAACACCACCGACGCCGAGTACTCCTCGCTCTACCTGGAGGTCCAACTGCACAAGGCGGTCGACGACCGGCCGGAGTTCGCGGCCCAGCGGGAGAGCCTGCGGCAGCGCAAGTACCAGATCACCGAGGTGCCCGACCTCGGCGAACAGGCCTACGTCGGCTACCTCGACGAGCCGAGCAGCTCCGACCGGACGTGGCACTTCCTGACCCAGGTGCTGTACGTCCGCGACGGCGGGCTGACGTACTACCTGAGCTGGTCCGGCTCCTACCAGGAGGGCAAGAGCACCCCGCCGGACCGGGACACCATCCGGCAGGCACTGGTGATGGACACCCGGGACATCCTGAGGGCGGTCGGCGGCACCTGAGCACAGCAGGGCCACCGGCCGGCGGCCGAGCTGACGGCCCGCCGGCGGCCGGCGCCGTCAGTACCCGCGAGCGCCCGAGCGGGCGGCGCGGGCGACGGCGACCACGGCCCGCTCCAGGGCGTACGCCGGGTCGTCCGAGCCGCCCTTGACGGCGGCGTCCGCCTGGGCGATGGCGGTGAGGGCGGTGGCGACGGCGTCGCCCGTCCAGCCGCGCATCTGCTGGCGGACCCGGTCCACCTTCCAGGGCGGCATCCCCAGCTCACGGGCCAGGTCGGCCGGGCGCATGTTCCGGCCGGTGGTCGCCAGGCGGCCGATGCTGCGGACGCCGGAGGCCAGTGCGTAGGTGATGCCGGTGGGCGGCTGGCCGACGGCCAGCGCCCAGCGCAGCCGTTCCAGCGCCTCGGCGGCCCGCCCGGTCACGGCGAGGTCGGCGACCTCGAAGCCGGTGGCCTCGGCGCGGCCGCTGTAGTAGCGGGCGACGACCGTCTCGTCGATGGTGCCCTCGACGTCGGCGGTCAGCTGGCTGCAGGCCGCCGCGAGCTCGCGCAGATCACCGCCGAGCGCGTCCAGCAACGACTGGCAGGCCTCCTGGGTGGCGGCGCGGCCCAGTGTGCGGAACTCGCCCTTGATGAACGCCAGTCGGTCACCGGCCTTGGTCAGCTTCGCGCACGCGACCTCGCGGCCGCCGGCCTTGCGGCCCGCGTCCAGCAGCCCCTTGCCCTTGGCGCCGCCGGCGTGCACCAGCACCATGATCACCTCTTCGGCCGGGGCCTCGATGTACGCCTTGACCTCCTTGACCGAATCGGCCGGGAGATCCTGCGCGGCCCGGACGACGATGACCTTGCGCTCGGCGAACAGCGAAGGGGTGGTCAGCTCCGCGAGGCTGCCGGGCTGCAGGGCCCCGGGGGCGACATCGCGCACGTCGGTGTCCGGATCGGCCGCGCGGGCGGCGGCGACCACCTGGGCGACCACACGGTCGAGCAGCAGCTCCTCCTGGCCGACCGCGAGGGTCAGCGGGGCGAGCAGGTCGTCGGGTGCACTCTTCCTGGCCATCGCCTACCAGGATCGCACGGGGCACCGACAGCCACGGCCGCCCCCGGGCGCATCCGAGCGGCAGGGTGTCTGGAGAATAGGGCGGTGACCATGAACTTCACCCGCCAACTACTCGTCCTCCCCGACCGCGACACCGCAGAGGAGGCCGCCGAGGAACTCTCCGCCGGCTGGCCCGACCTGGGCCACCTCGAACTCGTCCGGGACTCGCTGGCAGGCGAGGACGACGCGGAGGACGCCCAGTGGCTCGTCGTCCTGGAGGCACCGGAGGACACCGGCTGGGCGCCGGGCCAGCTGACCGCGCTGGACACCTTCGTCACCGGCCACGGCGGCTGGCGCGAGGAGGAGTGAGCCGCTGACCGGCTGTCGGCCGACCCTTGGCCCGCGTACCAGGCCGGACCCTCGCCGATGCGCCGGAGGTGGTGGCCGTCACAGCCGCGGAGAGGCGCACTGGGGTGACCCGACGGCTCGGGACGGCACCTGTCCCGGGCCCGCATCTCCGCTGCCCCACCGGCCCGCGCCGCCGGACTCGCACCCGGTCGCAGCGGCGACCGAGCCGAACGAACGCCCGAGTACGGCGGCGAGCGCCACCATGGTCTCGCCGCCCTCGTACCGGCGGACGATCCAGTTCATCTCGGTGATCGTCAGTGGCCCGAGGCGACCACCCGGACCACGTGGGTACGGCCGTCCATCGTGAACGTCACCTCAAGTGGCCTCGGGCTCCGCTCCTCCAACAGTCGAACGACATTGGCGGGCGCATCGGCCCCGACCAGGAAGCGCTCGTACGCGGAAGCCTGGTCCCACCCGAGCGGAAGCACCCGGATCGACTTCCAGAGCGCCGCGAGCGCATCACACAGCTGCTTGAACGTCGCCGGCTCGGTGACACCTTCGATGGTGACGGTGTACGGCCCGGTGACCGCCCTGCCGACAGCACTCACCCCCGGCTCACCTGCCAGTCGACGAACCCGCCCGGGGCATCGTCCGGCGGGATCAACTCGCCTACCCGATAGTCGGTTTCACGTCCACCACGCAAGGGGCGGGTGGCAACCCGGCCCTTGGACAAGTCCATGATCTCGACCCTGGTGCCGTCGGCGCGGACGGTGACGACTTGGCCGACGGCGGGCTCCCACACGTCAGCGGCCATCGCCTGCCTCCCTCGTGCCTCCAGTTCGCTCACGGCGCCACGCCCTCGGACAACTCACCGGCCGTGGAACCGCTCGGCGTCTCCAACACTGCCAACTCCCCTCTCCGACAATCACTGTCCGCCCTTCAAGAGTCGGCATCCAGCGATAGCCTGAACAGGGACGAGGACCCAACAAACAGCCTGCCAGGAGAGAGGTGCTGATCCATGGTCAGCCCGCGGGACCTAGACCCCTCCGAGTCACCGCAGGCGTTCTACGGGGCGGAAGTCCGCCGGCTGCGTGAGGCGGCCGGGCTCTCCCAGGACCGACTGGGTGAGCTGGTCTTCTGCTCGGGCGCGTACATCGGGCAGATCGAAGCTGCCACCCGCAAGCCCCAGAAGGACCTGTCCATCCGCCTCGACACCGTCCTCCGGACTGATGGGCACTTCAGCCGCCTGTACCCGATGGTCACGCGCACACGCTTCGCCGAATACTTCACGGCTGCTGCCGAGCTGCAAGCCATAGCGCAGACGATCAGCGAATACGCTCCGGCTCTCGTGCCAGGTCTCCTGCAGACCCCCGAGTACGCCCAGGCAGTCTTCCGCGCAGCTCAGCCTCTGCGCTCGGCGACTGACATCGGCGAACGCGTTGCCCTGCGCATGGAGCGGTCACAGATCCTCGACGATCCAACAAGGCCCATGTTTTGGGTCGTCATGGATGAGAGCGTCATCCGGCGGCCGACGGGTGGAGCGGCGGTCATGTGCGGCCAGCTCTCCCGCCTCTCCAACCTGGTGCGCGACAGTCGGATCATCATGCAAGTGCTGCCCTTCAGTGCTGGGGCGCACGCCCTGTTGGAGGGCGCTCTCTGTCTCATGACCTTCGCTGATGCTCCTCCCGCGGCGTACGTCGAAGGCCCGCATGCGGGTCAACTACTTGATGATCCGGCCTTTGTGGCGAAGTGCTTGCTGTCCTACGATCTCGTACGGGCCGTCGCGCTGTCGCCGGAGGCGTCCCTAGCCCTGGTCGAGTCGGTGGCGGAGGAATACGCAGATGAGCATGACTGACCACCAACACCAGCCGGAGCGTTGGCGAAAGAGCACCCACAGCGGCGGCAACGACGGCAACTGCATCGAGATCGCGGACGGCGTCACCGGCATCGTCCCCGTCCGTGACAGCAAGGACCCCGAGGGCCCCGCCCTGGTCTTCCGCGCCGACGCCTTCAGCGCCTTCGTGGCCGGCGTCAAGGCCGGAGAGTTCGGCGCGGTCTGACCCCTGGCCACCTGGGGACCGGTTGCACGGAGGCCTCGCCGTGACCTTCAACGGTGATGAGGCTCACCTGAGTCGGTGCGGCCTGTTCCCATCCTGTCCTGTCCGGGTCTCCCACACCCACTTCGGCGAGCCACTGGATCGGACTCGCGGGACGCCCGGAGTCGCTGCCCGACTGCCGCTGCGCGGGACCGGCCCGGGCCGGGGGTGAGCGGGCGGGGGACGGCCGGTGGGGTGGGCGTTCGGGTGGGTGCTGGTGGGGGTGGACGGCCGCGTGGAGGTGGCTGCGGGTGCCCAGGACCGCGATGTCGCCGGAGCGGTCGGTCCGCAGCACGGTGGCGCCGAGCGCCCGGAGCCGGTCCACGGTGTTCGGTGCCGGATGACCGTAGGAGTTGTCCGCGCCGCAGGAGATCAGGGCCAGCCGGGGGCTCAGGGCACCGGTGGAGTCCCAGTCCTGGTTGGCGGAGCCGTGGTGGGCGACCTTGAGGACGTCCACGCGCGGCAGCGGGCTCCGGGCGCGCAGCTGAGAATGTCAGCAAGACTTGGCACTTTTCAGCTTGAGCTGGCACCGCCTCGTGTGACTGAGCATCTGAGTGTGACTGGAAGTCGGATCAGCTCGGGTGGATGGTCTGTGAATCGGTGTGGTCGGGTAGCCAGGCTGGACAATGATGCTCTGCCAGTCGTGGGGGTGGAGATGTCATAAGGCAAGGTGCTGGCGGCGGCGGTTGCGGTCGATGGGGTCGGGGAGTGTGCGGTGTGGGCGGTCCCATCATCAGCCCCTGTCAGCTTTCGGGACTCGGTAGCGAGCCCGTGTCGTAGCCAGCTCGGACGGTAGTCAAGAGACCTTCCAGAGTCGGACGGTCTTGTCACTCCCGCCGCTGGCTATTGTCTTGCCGTCGGGGCTGAAGGCCACCGAGTTGACGGGATCGGTGTGGTTGGTGAGAGTGGCGACGTTTTCGCGGGTCGCCACCTCCCAGAGCCGGACGGTCTTGTCTATGCCTCCGCTGGCTATTGTCTTGCCGTCGGGGCTGAAGGCCACCGAGTTGACAGGACCGGTGTGGCCGGCGAGAGCAGCGATGCTTTTGCGGGTCGCCACCTCCCACAGTTCGATGGCGCCACCGTTTTCGGATCCGGTGGCCAAAGTCAGTCCGTCTGGACTG
Organism: Kitasatospora kazusensis; assembly: GCF_039529945.1. Classification (NCBI taxonomy): domain Bacteria; kingdom Bacillati; phylum Actinomycetota; class Actinomycetes; order Kitasatosporales; family Streptomycetaceae; genus Kitasatospora; species Kitasatospora kazusensis. The sequence goes on from NZ_BAAANT010000007.1 coordinate 168,590, forward strand.
AAGGCCACGGAGTGCACCCATGCGGGACCTGGGATGCTAGCGGCAAGTCGTCCAGTCCCTACGTCCCACAGCCGCACGCCGTCCTGTGTGCCCCCGACGGGCTCCAGGCCAGCGGCGAGTGTTTTCCCGTCGGGGCTGAACGACAGTGAGTTGGCGTTCATGTAGATCGTCGGTACTTCCAAGGTGGTCGTCTCGCCAGTCGTGGTATTCCACAGCCAGGCACGGCCTACATTGTCGCCACCAGCCACCAGTTTGCCGTCCCTGCTGAATGCCACTGCTTCTATTACAAGGTTGTTCACCGTTTGATGATAGAGCGGAGGCGCGATGGTCACACTGACGGTCCTGTTGGACACGTCCCACAGCCGTATCCGGCCATCCAAGCCACAGACGACAAGCATGTTTGCATTCGATGGGTTAAACGCGATATCCATCACAGCTGCGCCTTCTGCGGTGAGGTTGACGGGGGCACTTTTGGCTGTGAGATCCCATAGTTGAGTGGTTGCTGTGTCGGATATGCCAGCGGCCAGCAGCTTGCCATCCGGGCTGAATGCCACCTTGCCGACCGGCGCCGCGGCGTTAAGCGTGGCACTCAGGGACGGAAGGCCAGACTTCTGTGCGGGGTTCAGGGACGGATGGTCACGCCTCGATAGCAGAACTATTGAGGGGACGCCGACCGCAGCTGCCAGCCCCCCGAGTAATACAGTACGACGTCTAATTCTGCTTCGCTGCACTGCCTCGCGAAACTCCTTCTGTGGGAACAGACGATCGGGCCCGTCGGTTCCGAGGGTGTGTGGGTCACGGCCATGGTTCGCCGTCGAGGGTTTGGCAGATACGTTTCCGACAGGCGGGCCCGGTGAAGCGGGCTGTGGCTGGCCGGTCGGGCTGGCGTAGGGGTTGTGTGCGAGCCAGATTTTGCCCTCGGCGCCGTATGCCCAGCGTTGCGGGGTCTGAGCGGCGGCGTGGGCTTGGACGTGGGTGTAGGCGTAGTCATAGGCGTCCTCGACCGAGATCAGCCCGTCGTTGTCGCTGTCCGCGCCGCCGGTGCGCAACCCGTTGACCAGACCGGTGGTGAACACCGATCCGGTGATCTCTGCCCCAGGCAAAGCCTGGCCCTCGTAGGAGTACTCCCCGGCACGCGATGCGGTCAGCACCACCCGCCCGCGGCCGTGCCCGACCAGCAGGCGCCACAGTTCACCTTCGCCCTCGCCTTTTCGGCCAGTGGCAGCGAATGCACCGCTGAAGCAACAGTCCAAGATCAGCACCTGACGCCGCGCCCGGCACTCGTCCAACCGCTCGAGCAACCACAGCGACTCGATGCCGGTAGACGACAAATGAGCCTTGTCCGTGTCGGCTGCGGCAAAATACAGCCGACCTCGCGCGTCGCGCACCCCGTGGCAGGACAGGTACACGACCAGCAGATCACCCGTGGCGCGGCCGGAAAGGAAGTCCTCCACCCCCATGCGGATCTCGTGGGCAGACCGGTCGAGCAACGAGGTCACCTCGAACCGACCAAGCCGTGGATCGCCGAGCACTTTGGCAAGGTCCGCCGCGTCGCGCGCGGGAGAACGCAACCGTGCCAGCTGCGCGTCGGCGTAGACCCCCGTAGCGATCACCAAGGCCGACCGGTTCTCGGCCGGGAGTTCAGGCATCAGGAGCGTGCCGAGCCAGCCATGCCTGGATCACGCGCTCCTGCTGCTCACGGCTCGCGCCGGTCAGCTTGAGCACGTCCCCGTCGATACTGAGCTCCACCGTGCGCCCTGCGCGTGTTGCCCACTCATGCACTGCCGTCAGCATCGCCCTGAGGACGTCGAAACTCACCAACCGGGCCAGCAGCGCCCCGGCCGCGCTCCCTAACCCCTTCGAACCTGCCGGCGCATCCCCACCTGCGTCAACATCGATCGAGGCGTCGTCTAACCCTGACAACTCGACTAGCAGCCGGGATGCCCACTCCGCGACTTCGCCGGCGTCCTCGTCGGAGTCCGGAACCACCGCCACCCGTACGTCCACGAGACTGTCCCCCCATCAAAGTCCTTGTCAGCACCGCATCTTAGAGGTGCTGGCAGGACTGTGTGGTGCTCATGTCCTATCCTCCCGCGCGTCGTTGAGTAGATCGTGGGAAAGGGGGCGCCGTGGTGCGCGTCAGCCTTCAGGCGTCGACCCCGGGTCAAGATCAGCACGGTGAGACGCCTCCCCACCCGTGTTGCTGGCCCTGCTCGGTCTGGCCACCCGCAACCAGACAGAGCACAGTGGTCTGTTTGAACACCGCTCGACCGTGGGCTGCAACTTGCCAACTGAAGCGCTCAAGTCCACGGGCTGGCCTGAGTGGGCGCTATCCCGGTGCGGTCGATGATCGGATTCAGGTAGTCCGCGTACTGCTTCAGTGCTTGCATCAGTTGGTCCTCGGCGGGTCTCCTGACGTCGGTCTGGCGAGTTCGCGCGTAGTAGGCGTATAGGCTGGCCCGCCATTTCGGCTGGGCATCGGGATCTTGTTGATCGCCGATCGGCGTCGGGGCTAGGACGTGTTCCCCCTGGGTGACGAGTGTCCAGAGTATGGCGGACGCGATGTGTGCCGTAGCTGGGGATCTCGACCTGGTCCGCGTTCTCGTACTTCTCGGCAACGTACTGGTGGATGAGGCCGACCCTGGCCCTCATGTTGATCTTGGAGCGGTGGAGGGTCTCGGCCCGGACGGCGAGGATGGCCTCGCAGATCTCGGGGGTGATGCTCGGGTGCCCCCGTGTTGCGGGGGTCCAGCGATCGTCGGCGCATCCCATCGAGACGTCAGTCCGTCTCTTGGACTCCCAGCGTGTCAGGGTCCGGTAGCTCACGTGGGCCAGGCCCAGAAGCTTCGCGTGTTCCGGGTCGAGGGCTTGGAGCTCGCGGACCTTCGCTCGGCGCCTCTCGGTGACCTTCGTTCGGTCCGGGTCGTACTCCGGCCGCGGCTCACCCGGTGCTGGGTGTAGTGGGTCGCCGCCGCGATAGCCGGTCTCGACCTCCAGAAGGTGACTTCGGCGAATCCGCAGCAGTTTCCGCTGGTGATCGGTGAGGTCGTCCTCGGTGCGGGGCTGCACAGGCCGGCCCGACGCGGCCGCGACCGTCGGCACTGCGGGTGGTGGGCCAGCATTCGGAACGAGACCGCCTGGCGGACGCCCGTCTTGGAGGTCAGCAGGACCCGGCCGTACTGCGGCTCGACCAGGTCTACCCGCCATTCCTCGTCGTCCAGGATCAGGCATTCCCCGGTGGTCAGTTCCAGGAGACCTCCCGCCTGGCCGCTCACTGAGTGACCTGCCGGGTGCTCGCGGGCCGAATGACGCTGCCGTCGCGAAACGGCGCGGACAGGTCGACGCCCAACTGGCGGTGCCAGAGCAGGTGCAGGACGACCGGTCTGGCCAGGGCCTCGTACTCGTATGTGGCGGCCAGTTCCGCGAACGTGAGGGGCCTTGCCGCGGCCCTCGCCGCTTCGAGTAGCAGGGGCTTCAGGCCGAGCGGGTCCTGCATCGGGCGCCGGCGGGAGTAGAGCAGGTCGACGTTCCTCCAGGCCTGCAGCCTCCACCCGGTGACAACGGCGTAGCCCCATCCCAGCGCGAGAGCGACCTCGGATGTGGCGGCGAACTTCATGAGGTCGTCGTCACTCATTCGGTCCGCAGGCCTGATGCCCACGAGCCACCGGCCGCTGCTGGAGATCGTGAGGAAGTCGGGGATGTGCTTGCGCCACCGGCCCTGACCGTGAAAGCTCAGTTGGAAAGGCTGCGAGAGGAGTTCCTCGCTCTCCCCGACGAAGTCCGCCATCACCACGAACTGATCCTCGCGGTGGGACTCAAATCCGTGCTGACGGCCGGTCATGAGCACCGACTCCAGGCCAGGTCGGTGATGCTGGCGTTGGCGCCAGGTGAATCCGCGCCAGGGGATACAGCCGGCCACAGGAGCGGAGTTCAGCTCAGCGACCGGACCGGTCCGCTCGGCCTTGCCGATCTTCCAGGCTGCTGACCACAGGCTTGACCAGCCAGGATCCAGGTCCAGCATCGTCCGCCCTACGGAGAGGCTCTCCGGGCTGCAGGTCGTCGCCAGGTCCTCCCACCTGCATACGTCGGACCAGAGCAGACTCGTCACCGTGCCTTCGAGTGGGCGGGAGTCCACTGACCTCGATGATCCCGCCATGCTGATCCGTTGCATGCGTACAGGAGTACAGAGGTCGATTTTCCGTGCGAGGTAGATTGATCAAAATGGTGCCAGAAGGCCTGAAAGACCAGTAAGGTGCCAACCTTTATCAAAATCCGGTGCCAGATACTTCTGACAAGGATTGCCGTAGCCCCAGGTCGCTACCTGCCTCTGGTGCCATGTCTCGTTGACATTCTCACTAACCTCGATCTTTCGTGACGGTCCGTCGGTTTCTTCGGCGGGCCGTTTCGGCTTGTCGGGGCGGTGGTAGGCAAGCTGAGGGCCCGGCTGTCGCGTCGGGTGGGCGCCGGGTTCCACGGCTCCGGAGACGTTCGGCTGCTCGTTCGGGTGGGGCGTTGTTGCTGTTCAGCCGGGGTTTGGCAGGGCCTGCAGCCTGGTGAAGGCAGCTGTGATCACGTCGGTCCAGGGCCAGTGGCGAGCAAGGCGGAGGATGCGGCGGCGGCCGGTAGTGACCAGGCGGGCGGCGGCGGAGAACAGCCGCAGCCGCAGGCGTTTGGGTTCCCAGCGGCGGGCGGTGCCGGTCAGGGCGAGCATGGGCATCCAGGCCAGCAGGTCCAAGGCGAGCTGGACGATCTCCAGCCAGACCTGGTTCTGGGCGGTGTCGTGCAGCGGGAGGTTGCGCAGGCCGGTGGCGCGGGCGGCGCGGATGCGGTCCTCGGCGCGGGCGCGCTGGCGGTGCCGCAGTTCCAGACGCGCGATCGCGGTGCCGGTGGTGTTGGTGGCGAAGCAGGTCAGGCGCATGCCGTCGGCGTCGGTGAACCTCAGCTGAGCTCCGGGGTGCGGCCGTTCCTTGCGCACGATCAGCCGCATCCCCTGCGGCCAGCCCTTCAGGACGTCGCCGGCCAGTTCGGCCACCCAGGCACCGTCGCGGATCCGGCCGTCGGGTTCGACCGCGGGTGTCCAAGCCGAGGCAGGAACGCACAGGGCAGCGTGATGGACGGCCTCGGTGATCGTCATCCCGACCGAGTAGGACAGCCACCGGCCCCGCGCAGTCAGCCAGTTCACGAAATCGTGGGTGCCACCGGCGGAGTCGGTGCGGATCAGGGTCCGCCGTCCGCGCCGGTGCCGTTTCGGCAACTGGGCCAGCGCCAGGCGGGTCGTGGTGATGTGGTCGGCCGCGGTGTTGCTGCCGGCGTTGCCCGGCCGCAGCAGCCCGGCCACCGGCTCCCCGGACCCGGCCGCTCCGTGGTCGACGAACGCGACCAGCGGATGGTGCCCGAAGGTCCGCTTCCAGGTCGCCGCGGCGTCCTGCTTGTCGGAGTGCGCCAGGACCAGCACGCCGTCGAGGTCCACAACCACCTGACCACCGGCGTCGGGGGCATCGGGGCCAGCCAACTTCCACACCCGCTCGCGGACTTCGGCCCTCGCCCGGCGGATCGCCGTCAGGGCGCGGGGGCCGGCGGTGGCCAGGGTGTCGACCAGCCTGGAGACGGTGGGATCGGAGGCCACCGGCCCGAACACCTGCGGCTCGGCCCGCAGCATCGCCACATCCGACAGGAAGTCCCCGCCCAGTGCCACCGCCAGGGCGAGGTCCAGGAGGATCTTGCCCGGATCGTGCACCACCCGCGGCTTGCGCCACGGCATCAACGCCGCCGATATCGCCGTATCCAGCCCGGTCTTGCGGACCGTTTCCACCAGCAGCACCCCACCGGCCTGCGAGACCAACCCGTCCCCATCGCCCTGGACGCGGACAGGCGGATACGACCCGATACGCTTGTTCACCTGGAGAGTGCTTCTTTCCTTGCAGCCAACAGGACCCTAGACAAGTCCCATCGTTGCAGGTCAGCAGCACTCTCCGTTTATTTGATCAAGACCCGGACAGGCGCGCTCGTGAAAGCGCGAGGCTAGGCCAAGTGGGTGACCTGCGCCCCCGGTAAGCGGAGGTCACCCACAGCCGCTCGCGAGCACGGAAACCCGCCCTGACCTGCACGTTCTCCGGTGGGGCAGCCCATAGGGGCCGATGAGCACCGCTTTATCGGAGCGGGGGTCGTCCGCACGTGGGAAATGGGTTACATGTCTCCCGACCTGCGGCTTTGTGAATCGAAGCCCGCTTTACTCTCAACGAGAGGGAATCCGGGGCCACGCGCCGCGCGCCTCGAATATCTGCTTTGCCCCGAAAAAATGTCCGTTTTGGAGCCCCCTGTCGGGTTCGAACCGACGACCCCCGCTTTACAAGAGCGGTGCTCTGGCCAACTGAGCTAAGGAGGCGCGGTAGCCGTCCGCGGCGGACCACGGCGGCACCAGGGGGCAGTCTACCGGGCGGGGGCGGGGTGGTGTCTGCAGATATCCGGGAGAGGCGCGGCCGGTCGCGGTGGGGAGCGGGGGCGGGTGGAGGTGGGTGGCCGGTATGGGTGGAGTGTCCGGGTTGTGATCGGACCGATGCCGAATTCGGTGGTCTGCGGGGCTGGCACCTGGGCGGACGGGCGGGTAGCGTCGCCGGGAGTTGGCTCGTTGAGTGGTTCAGACCACTCGTCCGGCGGGCCGGCCGATACAGCGACAATCCACCCTTTACTCGGATCGTCCGGCACGTTCCTGCCGGTGAAGGAGAGCAGAGCCATGGCTTCTGTCACGTTCGACAAGGCGACCCGCCTCTACCCCGGCGGCACCAAGCCCGCTGTGGACGCCCTTGAGCTGCACGTCGAGGACGGCGAGTTCCTCGTCCTGGTCGGCCCCTCGGGCTGCGGCAAGTCGACCAGCCTGCGCATGCTGGCGGGCCTGGAGGACGTCAACGGCGGCGCCATCCGGATCGGTGACCGCGATGTCACCCACCTGCCGCCGAAGGACCGGGACATCGCGATGGTGTTCCAGAACTACGCGCTCTACCCGCACATGACCGTCGCGGACAACATGGGCTTCGCGCTGAAGATCGCGGGCGTCAACAAGGCCGAGATCCGCAAGAAGGTCGAAGAGGCCGCGAAGATCCTCGACCTCACCGAGTACCTGGACCGCAAGCCGAAGGCGCTCTCCGGCGGTCAGCGCCAGCGGGTCGCGATGGGCCGTGCGATCGTCCGCGAGCCGCAGGTCTTCCTGATGGACGAGCCGCTCTCCAACCTGGACGCCAAGCTCCGGGTCTCCACCCGTACCCAGATCGCGGGCCTCCAGCGCCGCCTGGGCATCACCACCGTGTACGTCACCCACGACCAGGTCGAGGCCATGACCATGGGCGACCGGGTCGCGGTGCTGAAGGACGGCCTGCTGCAGCAGGTCGACAGCCCCCGGAACATGTACGACCGCCCGGCCAACCTCTTCGTGGCCGGCTTCATCGGCTCGCCCGCGATGAACCTGGTCGAGGTCCCGCTGGTCGACGGCGGGGTGAAGTTCGGCGGCTCGGTCATCAACATCGACCGCGAGCAGCTGGCCGGCGCCGGTTCCGACAAGACCGTCACCGTCGGCATCCGCCCGGAGCACTTCGAGATCGTCCCGGCGGGCGGCATCGAGGGCGTCGCCGTCACCGTCAACGTGGTCGAGGAGCTCGGCGCGGACGGCTTCGTCTACGGCACCACCAAGATCGGCGGCGAGGACAAGGACATCGTCGTGCGCGTGCACGGCCGGCAGATCCCGCGCCGTGGCGAGTCCATCCACGTGATCCCGACCGGCGGCGAGGCCCACGTCTTCTCGACCACCACGGGTGCCCGCCTGAGCGCCTGACGCAGACTCGGACACCAGGACCTGCGATCAGAGCCTGAGATCAGGACCTGACGCCGAGCCCGGACGCCAAATCCGCCGGCGGGACGACAAGTCGACAAAAGAGCGGCAAGACACGGCAAGACAGCTGAAGGGCCCCACCGGACAGCCTCCGGTGGGGCCCTTCAGTACCCTCGGCGTCAACCTGGCGACGGGACGAACCGGGACACGACTCACTCATTGGTGTAACGGAGTGCGTTCCAACCCCCACCCAGCGCTACGCTCCTGAGCGTGAACCAGCTCGTACGCCGCATCGGCCAGACCGTTGCCCTCACCCTGCCCGTGATCCTGGTGACCACCGGCACCCTCGCTGTCACCCGCGTCCCCTGGGCGCCGCCGACCAGCCTCGACCAGCAGGTGGTCGCGGCGGCGAGCGGCGACGGGACCATCGGCCGCACCGGCACGACCCCCAACACCCAGGGTCTCGCCCCCCAGGACGCGCTGCGCGTCGACCTGATGGACGAGCTGCGCGACCACAACCCGGGCACCGCACTCGACCTGTTGGAGCGCACGATGCGCGAACAGCCCTCGCTGACGCCCTACTGCAGCTCGCTCGCCGCCGACCTCGGCCGGGCCGCCGTCCGCAAGTACCAGGGCGACACCCAGCGGGCCCGTTCGTTCGCCCGCCCGGTCTGCGACGGCTCGTTCGCGGCGGGCGTCGTGGGCTGACGGCTCCTGCCCTGACAGCCGGCCGGAACCGGCCGGTCGGCCCCGGAGCGACGCACGCCGGAGCACCGCACGCCGAAGCACCGGGGCCGACCGGTCGGCTGCGGAGCGCCGCCCCCTGCGGCAGACCTCACGGAGGCCCGCCACGCCCGGAGTACGCCGCCCCCGAGGTGGCGCGATCAGCCGGGGTCCGCGACCTCCGGACCCTATTGTTCTCGCTATGACCGACGACTCCGCGCACCCCAGCCACAGTCCGATCGCCCCCGCCGTCACGCAGGCGGTCATCCTGGCCGGCGGGCAGGGCTCCCGGCTGCGCCCGTACACCGACGACCGGCCGAAGCCGCTGGTCGAGATCCCGGGTACCGGGACGCCGATCGTCGCTCACCAACTGGCCTGGCTCGCCGAAGAGGGCGTCACGGATGCCGTGATCTCCTGCGGCCATCTGGCCGAGGTGCTGCAGGACTGGCTCGACCGGGCCGATCTCCCGCTCAACGTGCGCACGGTGGTCGAGACCGAGCCGCTGGGCCGTGGCGGCGGGCTGAAGTACGCCTCGCAGGCCCTGCCCCGCCCGGACGAGAGCTGGTACGCCACCAACGGCGACGTCTGGACCCGTTTCAGCCTCCGCGACATGGCCGCCTTCCACCACGAGCGCGACGCGGTCGCCACGCTCGCGCTGGCCCGCCCCCGGATCCCGTGGGGCGCGGTGGAGACCGACCAGTTCGGCAACGTGCTGGACTTCATCGAGTCCCCGCCCTCGCCGTTCCTGATCAACGCGGGCCTGTACGTCTTCGGCCCGGACTTCCGGGAGCTGCTCCCCGACGTCGGCGACCACGAGCGCACCACCTTCCCGCAGCTCGCCCGCAACAGGCAGCTGGCGGGCTACCAGCTCCCCCAGGGGTGCTACTGGCGGGCCATCGACACCGCGAAGGACCTCAGCGAGGCCGCCAAGGAACTGGCCTCCGGCGCGGGCCGCGCACCCGTCGCATAACGGCTCCTCCGACGGCCGCAGAGCCAACTGCCCGCAGAGCCAACTGCAGAGTCGGCCGCAGAACCGACCCCGGAGTCTGCCCCCACCACGCCGGACGCCGCCCACCGCCCGACGGACCGCCGCCTCACGCCCGAAACGCGACAGGGCCCCCCTTCCTCCCGAGCTCACCGGCTCCGAAGGAAGAGGAACCCTGCAACTGCACGAACCCAACAACTCCTTGACGTCACGTCAGATCGTCGCGGCGGCGCCCTTCGGCCGGCCGCCGTCGCGGTCCATGCCCAGGGCGGGGGTCGGCAGGCCCAACAGCGGGGCGCTGCCGAGCACTCCGCCGATCAGGCCGGGGCTGCCGCCCGAACTCGGCTGCTTCGGCGCGCTGCTGCCCGAACCGCTGCTGCCGCTGTGGCCGCCGGATCCGCTGCCCGTGTCCGAGCCTCCCGACGAGGAGGAGGTGCCGGAGGTGCTGCCCGAGGTGCCCCGGTCCGACTTGGACGAGTGCGGCTTCGCGGTCTTGCCGGACGACGACGAGGGTGACGGCGAGGCGCTCGGCGAAGGTGAGGGCGACGGCGAGGCCGGGGCGCTGGGTGACGGCGAGGTGCTCGGGGCCGTCGACGGCGAGGCGCCGTTGGCGGGCCAGAGCGGCGAGCCGAAGTCGCTGGGCGACTTGACCGGGCCGGTGTGCGTACGGCCTCCCGTACGGACGGCCGCGCCCAGCATCGAGCCGAGCAGCATGGTCAGGCCCACCACCACGGCGGTGACCACCGAACCCCGGCGCAGCACCCGGCGCCGGACGGCGGCGGGGGCACCGGGTCCGTACCTGCGCCACGCCTCCAGGGCGATCCGGCCGTCCAGCGAGCCGAACGGCGCGCCGGCGATCAGCAACGGGCTCCACGCCGCCAGGAAGATCAGGTCGGGAGTGTCGTAGACCGGGACGGTCCGCCAGCTGACGGTGAACAGCAGCGCGGCGGAGAGGGTCATCACCGCGGCCGCCGCGAACCGCTGCCAGAGTCCGAGGATCGACAGTACGCCGACCACGACCTGGGTGAAGGCGACGCCGAGCCCGGCGCCGACCGGGTGTGCCATGGCGAAGTCGAGCAGCGGCTGCGCGACCCGCCAGGGGTGCAGCGAGCCGAGCCAGCGCATCATCGATCCGCGGTCGCCGCCGTCGAAGTACACCGGGTCGCAGAGCTTGCTGAACCCGGCGTAGACCGAGAGCGCGCCGAGGACCACCCGCAGCGGGAGCAGCACCAGGCCCAGGTCGACCTTGCGGCCCGGGTACCAGGCGTGCTTCGAGTCGCCGGCCGCCGTGCCCGACACCTCGGGCAGTTCGCCCTTCGGCGTCCAGCCCTTGGCGGCGGGACGCGAGGCCTCCGGCGAGCCGGGCTGCCGGGGCACGGCCTGGCCGTAGGCGGGCATCTGCTGGGTGTCCTGCGCCGCCAGTGCGGCGTTCGCCGCGACCGCGGCACCGGAGCCGCCTCCCCCGCCGATGCCGGCCCGGGTACTCGTACCGGGCGCACCCGCCGGGGCCGGCACGGTGTTGAGGCGGACGGCTTCGAGCAGCTGGGTGGCCGCCAGGTCGCCCGGCTCGGCCTGCCCGGACCAGGTGACGGTGGTGAGCCGGGCCTTCCGCCGCGGGGTGCTCCCCGCGAGGGCGGATCCCGGCGGGGTCGCCCCCAGCACGGCCGATCCGGCCAGCGCGCCCGGCAGCATCCCGGGCCGGGCCCCCACGCCGGCCAGCGCGGGGAGCTGGGTGCTGTCCACCACGAGCTGCGGGGTGAGCAGCGGCCGTCCGGCGAAGCCCTGCATGCCGTACGGGTCCCCGAAGGCGGCACCGGCCGGGGCACCGATCAGCGGGGCCACCGGGGCGGCGAGTCTGATCCGGAAGCTGGCCTGGGTGCTGCTGAGCTTGGCCGGGTCGGACGGCACCTTGATCGTGTTGAGGCCGGGGTCGGAGTCTATCCCCGCCGTGCCGCCCTGCCCGGGGCGCCGAGGTGTTCTGGTGTCCACACCCGTCTAACCGGGTGACGGCCGGTTAGGACACTCTCCCGGGTGGAATCTTGGCGGGCATTGAAGTGATCATGAGCAAACCGATCGGACCTGAGCAGGCCCGATCGGTTCACCCCCACAACTGACGACTTCAGCCGGTCTTGGCGCGCAGGCGCGCGGCCTCGTACAGGACGATGCCCGCGGCCACACCGGCGTTCAGTGACTCCGTGGCACCCGGCATCGGGATCCGCACCCGGAGGTCACAGGTCTCCGCGACGAGCCGCGAGAGGCCCTTGCCCTCGGAGCCCGCGACGATGACGACCGGACCGGCCAGCGCCTCCAGGTCACCGATCTCGGCCTCACCGTCGGCGGCCAGGCCGACCACGGTCAGACCGGCCTTCTTGTACGCCTCCAGCGCGCGGGTCAGGTTGGTGGCCCGGGCGACGGGGAGGCGCGCGGCGGCACCGGAGGAGGTCTTCCAGGCACCGGCGGTCATACCGGCCGCGCGGCGCTCGGGGATGACCACGCCGTGCGCGCCGAAGGCGGCGGCGGAGCGGACCACGGCGCCGAGGTTGCGGGAGTCGGTGACGCCGTCCAGCGCGATGACGAGCGCGTCCTCGCCGTTCTCGGCGGCGTCCGCCAGCAGGTCGTCCGGGTGCGCGTACTCGTACGGCGGGACCTGGAGCACCAGGCCCTGGTGGTTCATCTGGCCGGTCATGTTGTCCAGCTGGGGGCGCGGGGCCTCCATCAGCGGGATGCCGCGCTCGTTGGCGGCCTGCAGGGCCTCGCGCACACGGTCGTCGGTCTCGATGAACTGCTGGACGTAGAGCGCGGTGGCGGGCACGCCGCCGCGGATCGCCTCGACCACCGAGTTGCGGCCGAACACCAGCTCGGCCGCACCGGCGCCGCCACGGCCGCCACGGCCGCCGCCGCCGCTGCGGCGCATACCGGCCCGCGACTTCGCGTCCATCTCGCGCTTGACGGCGGCGTTGGCCGCGCGCTGCTTGACGTGCCCCTTGCGGGCGGAGGCGGGCGGGGTCGGGCCCTTGCCCTGGATCGCCTTCCGGCTGTGGCCGCCGGTCCCGACAGTCGCGCCCTTCTTCGATCCGGGGTTGCGACGGTTCCTGCGTGCGCTGTTGCCGGCCATGGCTGTACTTCCTGTCTGTCCGTCACACCCGGCCGCAAGTCGGCCCGGCGTGCTGCGTCATGCGGGAGGGCCGCACCGCGGTCCGGTACGGCCCACCCTCACCCCTCATCACAAGGGATTACTGATTGTCGATCGTCCAGCGCGGGCCGGACGGGGTGTCCTCGATCGCCAGCCCGGCCAGGCCGAGCTGGTCGCGGATGGCATCCGCGGTGGTGAAGTCCTTGCGGGCCCGCGCCGCCTGCCGCTGCTCCAGGACCAGCTGGACGAGGGAGTCGACCACGCCGTGGAGGTCCTCGCCACGGGTGGTACCGGCCCAGTGTTCGTCGAGCGGGTCGATACCCAGCACTCCGAGCATCGCACGGACCTCGGCCAGACGCGCTACCGCGTTCTCCTTGTCGTCCGCCGTCAGCGCGCTGTTGCCCTGCCGGACGGCGGTGTGCACGACCGCCAGCGCCTGCGGCACGGCGAGGTCGTCGTCCATCGCCTCGGCGAAGGCGAGCGGCACCTCGGGCGCCGCGTCCACCGGCCCGCAGCGTTCCACGACCCGCTGGATGAAGCCCTCGATCCGGGCGAACCCGGTCTCGGCCTCGCGGATCGACTCCTCGCTGTACTCGATCATCGAGCGGTAGTGCGGCCCGGCGAGGTAGTAGCGGAGCACGATCGGACGCCAGCGCTGGAGCATCTCCGAGATCAGCACCGAGTTGCCGAGCGACTTGCTCATCTTCTCGCCGCTCATGGTGACCCAGGCGTTGTGCACCCAGAAGTTGGCGAACCCGTCGCCGAACGCCTTGGACTGCGCGATCTCGTTCTCGTGGTGCGGGAAGATCAGGTCCAGCCCGCCGCCGTGGATGTCGAACGCGCTGCCCAGGTACTTGTGCGCCATCGCCGAGCACTCCAGGTGCCAGCCCGGACGCCCGCGCCCCCAGGGGGTCTCCCAGCTGGGCTCACCCTCCTTGGAGCGCTTCCACATCGCGAAGTCACGCGGGTCCCGCTTGCCGGTCTCGCCCGTGCTCTCGGGCTGCTGGAGGTTCTCCAACTTCTGGTTCGAGAGCGCGAGGTACCCGGGGTAGGTGGTGACGGCGAAGTAGACGTTGCCCTCGGACTCGTACGCGTGCCCCTTCTCGATGAGCGTGCGCATCATCTCGATCATCTCGGGGACGTGTCCGGTCGCGCGGGGCTCCACGGACGGCGGGCGGCAGCCGAGCGCCTCGTAGCCGTCGTTGAAGGCACGCTCGTTGGCGTACGCGATCTGCCACCACGGGATACCGAGGTCGCGCTCCTTCTGGATCACCTTGTCGTCGATGTCGGTGACGTTGCGGACGAAGGTGACCTGGTAGCCGCGGTAGCCGAACCATCGGCTCATCACGTCGAAGTTGAGGTTGGACCGGATGTGTCCGATGTGCGGTGCCGCCTGGACGGTCGCGCCACACAGGTACATCGAGACACAACCCGGTACAAGCGGGACGAACTCGCGTACCTGGCGGGTGCTGGTGTCGTACAGGCGAAGGCTCACAGCGTCAAGCGTAGTGGGCACGGGGGGGTGCCCCGCCACCTTTGGTGCATTCCGGGGCGGGGCTGTGACCTCCGTCGGGCCCGCGGTGTGCGGCGACACCGCCGAACGGACCCGTCAGATGCTGCCGACGACCTTGCGCGGGGTGACCCGGACCACGACCCGGGTGTCGTCCGGACCGTCGTTCTCGTAGTCCTTGCCGAGGTACTTCCGGGAGAGCTCGTCGATCAGTTCGCGGCCGCCCTCCCGGGTCATCGCGGCCTCGCCGCGCACCTCGAAGTAGGTGTACGGCGAGTCCGGCGGGTTGACCAGCACGGTCACCCGGGGGTCCTTGAGCAGGTTGAGGTGCTTGCGGCGGCCCTCGACGGTGGAGAACAGCACGTCGTCGCCGTCACGCTTCGCCCAGACCACGGAAGCCTGCGGGCTGCCGTCGGGCTGAAGGGTGACGACCACGGCGAAGCTCTTCCCGTCGAGCAGCGCCTTCGCGTTGTCGGAGAGTTGTGCGGCCATACGGCGGGCCCTCTTCTCGTACGTCCGGCACCGGCGGGCCGGGCAATCGTCAGATGGCTCCCAAGCTAACCGCTCCCGTCCCGCCCCGCGCGGATGGACACCCGGCCGGAGGGGAGCGGTCCGAACCCGTCCCGCCGCCTCGTACGGGCGGGCTACGGGCGCTCGTACACGAGTGCGGTGGCGAGTGCGGCCAGGCCCTCCGCCCGGCCGGTCAGGCCCAGGCCGTCGGTGGTGGTGCCGGAGACCGAGACCGGCGCGCCGACGGCGGCGGAGAGCACCGCCTGAGCCTCGGCGCGGCGCTTGCCGACCTTGGGACGCACCCCGATCACCTGAACGGAGACGTTTCCGATCTCGAAACCCGCCTCGCGGACGATCCGGGCCGCCTCGCCGAGCAGCGTCGCACCGGACGCCCCGGACCACTCGGGCCGGGCCGTCCCGAAGTGCGCGCCCAGATCGCCGACGCCGGCCGCCGAGAACAGCGCGTCGCAGGCGGCGTGCGCCACCACGTCGGCGTCCGAGTGCCCGGCCAGCCCGAACTCCGAGTCCGGCCAGTGCAGCCCGGCCACCCAGAGCGGACGCCCGGCCTCGAAGGCGTGCACGTCGGTGCCGATGCCGATCCTCGGGACCAGCACCGGAACCAGCACCGGCGCCGGCGGCGGCTCGGCCGGGGTGCCGCTCGGGATCTCGTTCGGGATCTCGTTCGGGATGTCAGAAGCCATCGGAAGCCCTCCTGCGGGCGAGTACGGCCTCGGCGAGCACGAGGTCGAGGGGACGGGTCACCTTGAACGCCTCTTCGTGGCCGGGTACCACGACCACCTGGCCGCCGAACCGCTCGACCAGGCCCGCGTCGTCGGTGACCGGCGGCAGCGCGCCCTCGGCCTGCCCGGCTGACGCCTCCTCGGCCAGCGCCTTCTCGTGCACCTCGCAGAGCACGGCACGACGGAAGCCCTGCGGGGTCTGCACGGCGCGCAGGGTGGCCCGTTCCGGCGTCTCCACCACCGGCTCCGGCCGGCCCCCGGCCTGCGGCACGACCCGCTTCACGGTGTCGGCGAGCGGCACGGCGGGCACCACGGCATCGGCGCCGGACCGGACGGCCGCCACCACGGCGTCCACCACGTCGACCGGGACGAGCGGCCGGGCCGCGTCGTGCACCAGGACGATCTCCACCTCGGCCGGGATCGCCGCCAGGCCCAGGCGCACCGACTCCTGCCGGGTCGCCCCGCCCGCCACCACCCGGATGTCCTTGCCGTCGAGCCCGTGGCTGTCGAGCAGCGCGCCGACCTCCGGCACGCCCTCCGGCGGTGCGGCGACCACCACCAGGCCGACCGCCCGGCTGCGCGCCAGCGCCCGGACGGCGTGCACCAACAGGGGTACCCCGCCGAGTTCGCGCAGGGCCTTCGGGGCGCCGGGCCCCAGCCGCTCACCCCGACCGGCGGCGGGTACGACGGCTGCTGCGACTGCTGCTGTGGCGTTCAGGTTTCGCTCCTTCGGCGAAGTGGGTATGGCCATGGCGTGCACGACGGTGCACAGCACGGGCCCCTTCCAAGCGCAAGCCCGTGTGCCTCGGTCCACGGAAGTCCCCGGGCGTCAGCCCGTGGACGGTGGACCACCGTGGGCATCAGTACCGTTCTGCGGGTACCGACGGGCCGGGGGCATGATCCTCCCACCGACCGGCCCGCACAGGCGTACCGGACGCGGACATGCCGGTGTACCGGGCGCGGACATGCCGAAGCGCCCGGAGTGACGACCCGCCACCCGGCCACTGACGTGACCGTGGTGACGCACCGACACCGGGCGCCTTGACATGCACTGTGGAACTCGACATGCCTGGTGGCATGCGGGACCGATCGTCGAGACCCGGACCTAGGAGGCCAGCACCTCGTCGAGCAGCGTCTCCGCCTTGTCCTCGTTGGTGTTCTCGGCCAGCGCGAGCTCGCTGACCAGGATCTGCCGAGCCTTCGCGAGCATCCGCTTCTCGCCGGCCGACAGCCCGCGCTCGCGCTCGCGGCGCCAGAGATCGCGCACAACCTCGGCGACCTTGATAACGTCACCCGAAGCGAGCTTCTCGAGGTTCGCCTTGTAGCGGCGGGACCAGTTGGTCGGCTCTTCGGTGTACGGTGCACGCAGCACCTCGAAGACCCGGTCCAGACCCTCCTGGCCGACTACGTCACGCACGCCGACGAACTCTGCGTTCTCGGCGGGCACGCGCAGTGTCAAGTCTCCCTGCTGCACCTTCAGCACCAGGTAGGTCTTGTCCACACCTTTGATCTGGCGAATTTCGATGGCCTCGATCAGCGCGGCCCCGTGATGGGGGTAGACCACCGTGTCGCCAACCTTGAACGTCATGTGACAGGACCCCTTCCGTGGCTTTCCAGAATAACACGCTTTTCGGCGTACCCGAAGGGCGTTTTCGCAGGTCAGGGCGGGTCTCGGGGCTTGACAACCACCCCCATGACGTGCTGCGACCGGTGTTCGACGAAGGCTTCCCGCAGGTGGGAGGTGGTACAGGCACCTGACGAAACCTGTGGCAACACCGGCGAAACCATGATTTGATCTTGGGTTTTTTGCTTATCGCGCGCCGTGGCCCGATCGCGGTTTCGATCGCGGTTCGATCCGGCCGCGCACCGGCCGCGCACCGGCCGGAGGCGGACGGGATGCGCAGCGGAGACGGACCGGGGAGGGACCGGAGACGGACCCGCGGCACGGACCCCTGACGCGGGCCCGGCACGCACCCGGCGACGCACCCGGCGACGGGCCCGGCGGTGGACCGGGCGGCACCCTCGTGGGACGGCCGGCGAACACTGGGTACGCGACACGGGCCCACCCCGTGAGAACCGGATAAGGGCGGTCGGTAACCTGAGCCGTGACTACCCGACACGTGATCCAAGGAGAAGCCGCCGCCGTGAGCCGCAGCCTTCGACGCGGCGCCATCGCCGCCCTCGTCCTCGCAGCGATCGTCCCGCTGTCCGCCTGCGCGGCCGGGAACACCCCCGACACCCTTGAGGTGAAGCCGGACAACGCTTCCACCTCCATCGGGAACACCCTCAAGCTGAACAACATCGTGGTGGTGACCCCGGCCGACTCGGTTGCCCTGGCGTCCGGCCCCGCGAACCTCTCGGTCAACATCAGCAACAGCAGCTCGGCCCCCGAGGCGCTGCAGTCCGTCACCGTCGGGCAGGGCGCCACCGCGAGCTTCACCGACGCCAAGGGCGCCGCGGTGACCGAGATCGTGATCCCGGCCGGCGGCTCCGTGCTGCTCGGCGGCGAGGGCCAGCCCGCCGCGCACCTCAGCTCGGTGGCCCTCACGGTCGGCGGCTTCACGCCCACCACCTTCTCCTTCGGCAACGCCGGCAAGGTGACCACCCAGGCGCAGGTCACCCCGGCCAAGGGCCAGTACGCGGCCTTCGGCCCGGCGGCCCCGCTGGCGTCGGCCTCGCCGTCCGCAGCGATCCTGCCGACCGGTGCGGCCTCCGGTGCGGCCTCCGCCCCGGCGACGGGCGCGGCCACGGCCTCCGGTGCGGCCTCCGCTCCGGCCACCGGCGCGGCGACGGTTCCGACCACGCCCGGCGCTCCGGCCAGCCCGAGCTCCAGCGCGCACTGACCCCGGCGCCCGGCAGGACCGGGCGCGGCCGGGCGGTACCGAGTACGACGCACAGCGGAGGGCCCCTGCCGGTTCTGCCCGGCAGGGGCCCTCCGCTGTGTCGCTCTCCCGGTTTACGGCTCGAACTTGTAGCCGAGGCCACGCACCGTGACGAGGTACCGGGGCGCGCCCGGGTCGGGCTCGATCTTCGCCCGCAGGCGCTTCACGTGGACGTCCAGGGTCTTGGTGTCACCGACGTAGTCGGCGCCCCAGACCCGGTCGATCAGCTGCATCCGGGTGAGCACCCGGCCGGCGTTGCGGAGCAGCATCTCCAGCAGGTCGAACTCCTTCAGCGGCAGGTCGACCTTGGCGCCGTCCACCGTCACGACGTGCCGGTCGACGTCCATCCGGACCGGACCGGCCTCCAGCGCGCCGGGACCGCCGCCGTCCGTACCGCCGCCGCCGTCCTCGCCGCGGCGGCGCAGCACCGCGCGGATCCGGGCGACCAGCTCACGGGTGGAGTAGGGCTTGGTGACGTAGTCGTCCGCCCCTATCTCCAGGCCGACGACCTTGTCGATCTCGCTGTCCTTGGCCGTCACCATGATCACCGGGACGTTGGAGCGGACGCGCAGCTGGCGGCAGACCTCGGTACCCGGCAGGCCGGGCAGCATCAGGTCCAGCAGTACCAGGTCAGCGCCGTTGCGTTCGAACTGCTCCAGCGCGTCGGGTCCGGTGGCGGCGATGGCCACCTCGAATCCCTCCTTGCGGAGCATGTACGAGAGAGCGTCGCTGAACGACTCCTCGTCCTCGACCACCAGTACTCGGGTCACGTGCGGGCCTCCGGGGCAGGAAGGGGGTGGGTAGTGGTGTGGTGTGTGGCTGAGCGGTGACGCTCGGACGGCTCGGGTGCCGGGGCCTGCCCGGCGGGGAGCCGTACGGTGAAGGTGGAGCCCTGGCCCTCGACGCTCCAGACCGACACCGTGCCGCCGTGCGAGGCGGCCACGTGTTTGACGATCGAGAGGCCTAGACCAGTTCCCCCGGTCGCGCGGGACCGGGCCGGGTCGACGCGGTAGAAGCGCTCGAAGATGCGCTCGCGGTCCCGCTCCGAGATGCCGATGCCCTGGTCCGTGACCGAGATCTCGATCAGCTCGCCGTCGGCCTCGCCGAGGGCGGCCGCGCTGGAGATCCGCCGGGTGGCGATGGCCACCCGGGTACGCGGCGGACTGTAGTTGACCGCGTTCTCGACCAGGTTGCCCAGCGCGGCGGCCAGCTGGCCGCGGTTGCCGTGCAGGTAGAGGCCGCCGATGCCGCCGGACGCGATGTGGATCTGCTTGGCGGCGGCCGGCTGGCGGCAGCGGTCGATCGCCTCGGCGATCAGCTCGTCGACCGGGACGGGCTCCGGATCCATCAGCAGCTGGTCGTCCTGGACCCGGGAGAGGTCGATGATCTCCTGCACCAGACTGGCCAGCCTGGTCGCCTCGATCTGCATCCGCCCGGCGAACCGCTGGACGGCCTCCGGGTCGTCGGAGGCGTCGGCGACCGCCTCGGACAGCAGCGAGAGCGCGCCGACCGGAGTCTTCAGCTCGTGGCTGACGTTGGCCACGAAGTCACGGCGGACGGCCTCGATCCGGCGGCGCTCGGTGAGGTCCTCGACCAGCACCAGCACCAGCCGGGAGCCGAGCGGAGCGACGCGTACCGAGACCGCGAGCGGCTCGGCGGCGCGGGCGGCGCCCGGGCGGGGCACCTCCAGCTCGACCTGGCGGATCTCGCCGTCGCGGCGGGTGGCGCGGGCCAGCGAGAGCATCTGCTCCACTGCCATCGCACCACCTCTGACCAGCCCCATCGCGTACGCTGCGGAGCTGGCCTTCACGACCTCGTCGGCCTCGCCGAGGACGATCGCGCAGGAGCGCAGCACCGAGAGCACGGTGTCCACGCCGGGTGGGAGCGGAGGCTCCTGCACTGCTACGGCACTGGCACTGGCCTTGAGACCACTGCTGTTCTTGGGGTTCTTGCCGTTCTTCCCGCCGTTGATGCCCCTGGCCTGCTCGCGCTCACTCCAGCGGAAAGCGATGGCGGCCGTGAGACCGACGCCGAGCCCGGCTATGGCGCAGGCAGCGGCGGCGGCCACATTCACGTCCATGTGGCCAGCGTAAGCGCATGGCGGGCGTCGGCCCCCAGGGTGCGATCAAGGGATCGGCCGCACGTTGCCGAGAATTCACCTTCAGGCTTCCGGTGGTTCACCACAGGGGTCGTGCGTGGTCGCCCGGACGGCCCACTGTGGATTGCGCAGCCCGTGTGGGCAGTGGCGGGACTACGATTCGCGCCACCAGCAGCGGCCGTCCGGGCCGGAGCGCGCGGGAAGTCCCGCACGCAGGGCTCGGAGGAGCCGGTCGGCACCGCCACCGACACAGCTACTGAGGAGAAGAGAGAACAGCATGCGCGACGCGTACCACGAGGAACTCGACTCGATCAGCGACGGCCTGGTCGAGATGGCGCGACTGGTCGGGTCGGCCATGGGCCGGGCCACCACCGCGCTGCTGGACGCCGACCTGGCACTGGCGGAGAGCGTGATCGCCGCCGACGACAAGGTCAACGCCCTGCACCACGAACTGGAGAACCGGGCGATCACGCTGCTGGCCCGCCAGCAGCCGGTCGCCACCGACCTGCGGATCGTGGTCACCTCGCTGCGGATGAGCGCCGACCTGGAGCGCTGCGGCGACCTGGCCCGGCACGTCGCCAAGGTGGCCCGGCTGCGCTTCCCCGAGACGGCGGTGCCGAACGACCTGCACCCGATCGTCCTGGAGATGGGCCAGCTCGCCCAGCGCCTGGTCGCCAAGGCCGGCCTGGTGATCGCCACCAAGAACGTGGACGCCGCCCTGGAGCTGGAGCGGGACGACGACGCGATCGACGCGCTGCACCGCGAGCTCTTCTCCCACCTGCTGGACGACCGCTGGCAGCACGGGATCGAGACCGCCGTCGACGTGACCCTGGTCGGCCGGTACTACGAGCGCTTCGCCGACCACGCGGTGTCGGTGGCCAAGCGCGTGGTGTTCCTCGTGACGGGCGAGCACGTGAACGACTTCCTCGCCTCCACCGAGGCAGCCGCGGAGTAACTCCGCGCGAGCGGACAGCCCCAAGGGGCGCGTGGGGGCACCTCCCGGCCGAAGGCCGAGGAAGGACTGCGCGAAATCGGAAGGCAACGGCCGTCGGCCTCCCGCAGCGCGCAGTCCCTCGCGCCCCTTGGGTTACCCGGCTGCCTACGTACCGGCGGAGCGGAGCAGACCGGGGAGGGCCGGCGGGGCCGGGGGCGCACGACAGCGGCGGACAGCAGCATCCGCGCGCCCGTTGACGCCTCGTCACCGGCGGGCTTCACTCGTTGAGCAGGCACATCGACGTGTGCCTGGACAGAGGAGGGCCCGCGCGATGAAGGCAACCCCGACCACCCCGGCGCCGAGTGTCATCGAGCCACCCGTACCGGCACATCTGCCCATCCTGGCCGCGGGCTGCGGCTGCGGCCCAGGCTGCGGCTGCGGCTGCCAGTCGGGCGCGCCGTGCCAGTGCGGCGGCACCACCGGCGGCTGCTGCGGCGGCCACTGAGGGCCCACGGACGGCCCGAGAAGCACGACGGCCCCCGACCAGCGGCATTCACGCCGGTCGGGGGCCTGATCGTTTTTGGGCTTACTTCTTGCCCTGGTTCTTCACGGCCTCGATGGCGGCCGCAGCGGCGTCCGCGTCGAGGTAGCGGCCGCCCTTGGCGAGCGGCTTGAAGTCGGCGTCCAGCTCGTAGACGAGCGGGATGCCGGTCGGGATGTTCAGGCCGGCGATGTCCTCGTCGGAGATGCCGTCCAGGTGCTTGACCAGCGCGCGCAGGCTGTTGCCGTGTGCGGTGACCAGCACGGTCTTGCCGGCGGCCAGGTCCGGGACGATCGAGTCGTACCAGTACGGCAGCATCCGGTCGACGACGTCCTTGAGGCACTCGGTGCGCGGACGCAGCTCGCTCGGGATGTCCGCGTAGCGGGCGTCGCCGGCCTGCGAGTACTCGTTGTCGTCGGCCAGCACCGGCGGCGGGGTGTCGTACGAGCGGCGCCAGAGCTGGAACTGCTCCTCGCCGAACTCGGCCAGGGTCTGGGCCTTGTCCTTGCCCTGCAGGGCGCCGTAGTGGCGCTCGTTCAGGCGCCAGCTGCGGTTGACCGGAATCCAGTGCCGGTCGGCCTTGTCCAGGGCGATCTGGGAGGTGCGGATCGCGCGGCGCAGCAGGGAGGTGTGCACCACGTCCGGGAAGAAGCCCTCGGAGACGAGCAGCTCTCCGCCGCGTGCGGCCTCCTTCTCGCCCTTCTCGTTGAGGTCGACGTCGACCCAGCCGGTGAAGAGGTTCTTCTGGTTCCACTGGCTCTCGCCGTGGCGGAGCAGGATCAGTCGGTAGGTCGTGTCAGCCATGGCGCCCAGCTTAATGGAGGCCCGATAACCGGTCGCCGGGGCCGGGGCCCGCCACGTAATGTGTGCAAGTCGCCTGAGACTCTTACAGCTGCTTGCCACCCTCTCGCCGTCCTGCTGAGCGGTTCCCGCAGACCCGCTCCGCGGACTCCTGCTGCCCGGGAGCCCCCATGCCCGCACCCGACCGCTCCGCACCGGACCGCTCCACCGCCGACCGCTCCACCGCAGACCCCGATGCCGGGACGGACGCGGACACCGCCGACGCCGCCGCTGGCTCCGTCGCCGCGGATACCGCCGGGGCGATTCCCGCCGGACCGCGCAAGCAGGTCGCGGCGCTGTTCGCCGAGACGGTCGGCGGTCTGCCGCGCGCGTTCTGGTGGCTCTGGACCTCGACGCTGGTGAACCGGCTCGGCTCGTTCGTGGTGACGTTTCTTGCCCTCTACCTGACGGTCGACCGCGGCTACTCGGCTTCGTACGCGGGCTTGGTCGCCTCGCTGTTCGGGTTGGGGGCGGCCGTCGCCTCGGTCGGCGCCGGGGTGCTGACCGACCGGGTCGGGCGGCGGCCGACGCTGCTCGCCGCCCAGCTGTCCACCGCCGTCTGCACCGCCGTCCTCGGCTTCACCACCGGGCCGGTGGCGATCGCCGTGGTCGCCTTCCTGACCGGGCTCTCGGCCAACGCGTCCCGGCCCGCCGTATCGGCGATCATCGCGGACACCGTCCCCGCTGAGGACCGGGTCCGGGCCTTCTCCCTCAACTACTGGGCGATCAACATCGGCTTCGGCGTCTCGGCCGGAGTGGCCGGGCTGATCGCCGTGCACGGTTACCTGACCCTCTTCCTGCTGGACGCGCTGAGCACGCTGCTCTGCGCGGTCGTGGTCTTCGTGAAGGTCCCGGAGACCCGGCCGGTGACGGCGCCCACCGCCCACCCCTCCGGCCCGACCGACGCCACCGCCCCCGCCACTGCCACCGTCACCGCCCCGGACGGCCCCGCCGAGCCGACCGGGCCGAGGATCGGGATCGGCACGGTGTTCCGGGACCGGCGGTTCATGACGGTGGTCGGGCTCAACCTGATGCTCGCGCTGGTCTTCCAGCAGGGCAGCACCACGCTGGCCATCGCGATGGGGCGGGCGGGGATCACCACCACCCAGTACGGGCTGGTCGCCGGGCTGAACGGCCTGCTGATCGTGCTGCTGCAACTGCCGATGACCCGGCTGATGCGGGCCCGCAGCCGGACCGGGCTGCTGGTGGTCGGTGCGCTGCTGACCGGCTGGGGTTTCGGGCTGAGCGCGCTCGCCGGGTCCTCCGCCGCCCTGTTCGCGGTGTCGGTGGCGGTCTGGACGATCGGCGAGATCATCGGCACCCCCGCCATGATGAGCCTGATCGCGGAACTGTCGCCGGCCCTGGCCCGGGGCCGCTACCAGGGGGTCTACTCGCTGTCCTGGTCCCTGGCGTCGTTCCTCGCCCCGGCGGCGGGCGGCCTGCTGCTCCAGTACGCGGGCGGGGCCGCCGTGTGGGGTGCGTGCGCGGCCTGCGGCACGGTCGCCGCGGCCGGCTTCGCCCTGCTGGGCCGGCACCCGGCCGGGCGCGCCGGGGCCTGACGCCCGGCGGAGCCGACCGGTCAGCCGGTCAGCCGGAGCTTTCGGCGGTCCCGGGGCCGGCCAGATGCGCGAAGGCTTCGAGGTTGCGGGTGGACTCGCCGCGCTTGGTGCGCCAGGCCCACTCCCGGCGGATCGCGGTGGCGAACCCCAGTTCGAGCAGGGTGTTGAAGGGCTCGTCCGCGCTCTCCAGCACCGAGCCGAGCAGACGGTCGACGGTCTCCGGGCTCAGCGCCTCCAGCGGCAGCCGCCCGGTCAGGTAGACGTCACCGAGCGGGTCGACGGCGTAGGCGACACCGAAGAGCCGGGTGTTGCGTTCCAGCAGCCAGCGGTAGACGGCCTCGTGGTTCTCGTCCGGCCGGCGGACCACGAAGGCGTTCACCGAGAGGGTGTGGTCGCCGACCCGCAGCGCGCAGGCGGTGGACAGCTTGCGCGTCCCCGGCAGCGCCGCGACCAGGGTGTACGGGTCGGTCGCCGCCGGCTCCCAGGCCACCCCGGCCTCGTCGAGCGCGGTGCGCAGGAGGCTGAGGGCGTCGTCCTTCGTACGGATTGCCATGAGGGAGACGTTACTCGGCGGTACCACGGCTCCGCAGCCCGGCGGCCGGGCGAGCCGGTCAGGCCAGGCGGCGCCGTGAGCTGCCGAGCAGCCCGGCGGGGCGGTGCAGCACCCCCGCGTACACGTCGGCGGTGGCCGCGGCCGACGCACCCCAGCCGAACGCGGACGCGTGCCGGGCCGCCGCCGCACCCTGCCGGCTCACCAGCTCGGGCTGGGTGGCGTACGGGTGCAGGGCGTCCGCCCAGTCGGCCGGGTCGTGACCCCGGACCAGCGTGCCGGTGACCCCGTCCCGGACGGCCACCGGAAGGCCGCCGACCGCCGCCGCCACCACCGGCGTGCCGCAGGCCTGCGCCTCCAGCGCCACCAGCCCGAAGGACTCGTTGTACGAGGGCATCACCAGCGCGGTCGCGGCGCGGTACCACTCGGCCAGCCGCGCCTGCCCCACCGGCGGGCAGAACCGCACCACGTCGGAGATGCCCAGCTGCGCGGCGAGCTTGTGCAGGCTCTCCGGCTTCGCGAGCCCGGTGCCGGACGGGCCGCCGACCACCGGCACGACCAGCCGCTCGCGCAGGCCGGGCTGCCGCTCCAGCAGGACGGCGACCGCCCTGAGCAGCACGTCGGGCGCCTTGAGCGGCTGGATCCGGCCGGCGAAGAGCAGCACGGCCGCGTCCTGCGGCAGGCCGAGCACCGTCCGGGCCGCCCGCTGGGCGGCGAGCCGGCCGGCCGGGTCCGTCGCGGCCCGGCCCGCCCGGTCGGCCGCCTCCGGGCGGAAGACGTCGAGGTTGACCCCGGGGTGGACGACCGCGAGCTGGTCCGGCCGGGCGGCATAGTGGTGGGAGAGCGCGCCGGCCTCCTCGGCGGTGTTCGCGATCAGCCGGTCCGCGGCCTCGACCACCTGGGTCTCGCCGATCACCCGGGCGGCGGGCTCGGGGGTGTCCCCGGCCGCCAGCGACGCGTTCTTCACCTTCGCCATCGTGTGCATGGTGTGCACCAGCGGCACGCCCCAGCGCTCGGCGGCCAGCCAGCCGACCTGCCCGGACAGCCAGTAGTGCGAGTGCACCAGGTCGTAGTACCCCGGGCGGTGGCCGGCCTCGGCGCGCAGCACACCGTGGGTGAAGGCACAGAGCTGGGCGGGCAGGTCCTCCTTGATCAGACCCTCGTACGGCCCGGCGGTGACGTGCCGGACCAGCACGCCCGGGGCCAGCTGCACCGTCGGGGCGTCGTCCGAGCTGGCCGCCCGGGTGAAGACCTCGACCTCGATGTTCAGGTCGGCCAGGCGCTTGGCGAGCTCGACGATGTAGACGTTCATACCGCCGGCGTCACCCGTGCCCGGCTGGTGCAGCGGGGAGGTGTGCACGCTCAGCATCGCTATCCGGCGCGGACGCCGGGGCCGGCCGCCGACCAGTGCCTGCAACCTGCCCCGGGTGGGCGGAGGCATCGTCTGGGCACGGCGAGCCGTCCGTACGGGGTGCTGCGTCACCTGGCTGAGCCTCCTCTTGCTCCCCGGCTGCCGCCATGCCGCTGTCGCCGCGCTCGGTACGCGGCTGCGGTCGGTGGGGTGCGGCGCCGGTTGTTCCTGCTGCTCGGGCTGTGCGTGTCGCTCGGGCGTGTCGCTCGGGCTTGCGTGTCGCTGGGGGTGTACCTGTTCGCTCGGGCTTGCGTGTCGCTCGGGGTGCTCGGGGTGCTCTCGCCTGCTGTCGGTGGTCCGGGTGCCGTTGCCGCGCTGCTTCCGGCTGCGGCAGGGCATCCGTCCAGTGTGCCAACCACGAGGTCGATGAGCGGTATTCCCGTCTCGGCGCACGAGACAGCAGAGGAGCGCCGACGGGCCACGTAGGCTGCGGGCATGGCCGCCTCGTTCGATCCCACCCCTGCCCGCGGGCGCTCCGCCCGCCCGGTCGGGACGGTCACACGCGGCACCACCAACACCAACCGGCTGCGACGGATGGACCGCTGGATCGCGCACACCCTCGGCCCCGTCCTGTCCGGAGCGGAGCAGCCGCCGGTCGCGGTGGACCTCGGGTACGGCGCCGCGCCGTGGACGGCGGTCGAGCTGTCGGCCAGGCTGCGCGCCGTACGGACGGACGTGCGGGTGGTGGGCATCGAGATCGAGCCCGCGCGGGTCACCGCGGCCGTGCCGTACGCCGACCCGCCGCTGCTGACCTTCCGGCGCGGCGGGTTCGAGGTGCCGCTGGACGGCGCGGGTCCGCTGCTGATCCGGGCCGCGAACGTGCTGCGGCAGTACGAGGAGTCGGCGGTGGCCGCCGTCTGGGAGCGGCTCTGCGCGCGGCTGGCGCCCGGCGGGCTCCTGGTCGAGGGGACCTGCGACGAGATCGGGCGCCGGCACGTGTGGGTGGCACTCGGACCGGAAGGCCCCAGGACGGTGACCTTCGCAGCCCGGCTCGGCGGCCTCGGCCAGCCCTCCGACCTGGCGGAACGGCTGCCGAAAGCGCTCATCCACCACAACGTGCCGGGCCGCCCGGTGCACACCTTCCTCCGCGACTTCGACCGGGCCTGGGCTGCTGCGGCGCCGTACGGCGCGTTCGGCGCCCGGCAGCGCTGGGTGGCGGCGTGCACGGCGCTGGCCGGGAGCTGGCCGCTGCTCGACGCCCGGGGGCGCTGGCGGCAGGGCGAGGTCACCGTGCCCTGGGGCGCACTCGCACCGTAGGGCGGCGGCGGCCGACGTGGCAGCGGCGGCGCAGCGGGCGGCGGGCGGCGGGCGGCGGGCGGCGGGCGGCGGGCGGCGGGCGGCGGTGCAGCAGCGGGCGGCGGGGTTACTGGGGGTGACGGCCCTGCGGATTCACTCGAACGAGCTATCGAATAGGGCTGGCGCGTTGACGCCTCGTCAGGCCACCATGAGGGCAGTCGCACGAGCCGGCGGGCAGGTCATGAACTGCCGTCAGCTCCTCTGCCCAATGCGCGCCGCACCTGCTCGAACGTCTCGTACGCCGCTGAGCCGAACAGTACGAACCGGATCTCTTCCAGCCCTGCTGCTCCCCCTGCTCCCCCTTCGCCTTCCGCCTTCGCGCCTCTGTCCGCTCCCACTCCCGCCACTGCTTCCGCACCCGCACCCGCACCTGGTTCCGCCACAGCCTCGGCCACGGCCGTGAGGGCGATTCGCGCCGCGTCCTCCAACGGCCAGCCGTACACCCCGGCGGAGATCGCCGGGAAGGCCACCGTCCGCGCACCCAAGTCCACTGCCACTCGTAGCGATTCGCGATAACAGGAGGCAAGCAGCCCGGCCCGTTGCTCGTACTCCTCCGCCAGGTGGACCGGCCCCACCGTGTGCACCACCCAACGGGCCGGAAGGCGGCCGGCCGTGGTCGCGACGGCCCGGCCGGTCTGCAGGCCCTTGCCGTAGTGCGAGGCCCGCAGAGCCCGGCACTCCGCGAGGATCTCCGGGCCGCCCTTCCGGTGGATGGCACCGTCCACACCACCGCCGCCCAGCAGCGAGGAGTTGGCGGCGTTCACCACCACGTCCACCTGCTGCTCCGTGATGTCACCCTCGACCAGCGTGATCTGAGTCACCGCGCTGTTCCTCCTGTCAGCCGGGGCCTGAAGGGCGCCCACCTTGTCCACCTGACCCGCCGATCGCGTGGCAATAGCCACATCGCCGGTGGTCAGCCCGAGAAATCCCCGGAGATAACGTTATGGTCGCGAGAAGATCCCCGACAAGCGGTGCCAGGCGGGCACCACGGGCGGACCCCAACCGTTGCCCTGTCGGGGAAAGGGAGGAACGACCAATGCCCGCAACGGGAGACGGGCGGGCACCGGGTGCCCTGTCCCATGGGGGTCCCCCCGGCCGGAGGCTGGGGGAGGGCTCCGTAGCCGCCAGGCCGGCCGGACACGCCGCCGGCCCCACCGAGCATCCTGCCAAGCGCGGCACGGACCAGCACGTCGGCCGCAGCACCGACTACGCCACCGACCACGGCACCGCCCTCACGGGCGTTCCCGGTCAGGCCGTCCAGTCCGCCAGTGCCGCCGGTGCCGCCGGCGGGCGTACGACGCGCCGGGCCGACAGCCGCGGCCGGGGCGCTCACGCCGCCGACACCGCGATCCCGGCCACGACGCCCCCCACAGCCGCCACAGCCAACGAGGTGCGCGCCATACCGCGCCCGAGGACAACGGTGTCCGGCCGGCCCGCCCTCACCCCGGAGGCCCCCTTCCGACTCCTGGTCATCGAGGACGACGCCTCCGACGCCGCGCTGATCGAGCGGCTGGTCACCGACAGCGGGGCGCCCATCGAGCTGCACTGGGCACGTGGCATCGAGCAGGCCGCGGCCAGTCTCTCGCCCGCGGGCCGGCGCGGCCGCCCCCGCGGCACCGACTTCAGCTGCGTGCTCCTCGACCTCGCGGCACCGGCCGACCTGCCCCACCCCTCCGACGACTCCGACGGGCTGGAGGGGCTCCGCGAGCTCCTCAGCCGTGCCCCGCACACGGCGGTCGTGGTGCTCACCGACGCCTCCGGCGCCGAACTCGGGGCCGCCGCGGTCGGTGCGGGCGCCCAGGACTTCCTGGTCAAGCACGAGACCGACGGGCCCCTGCTGGCCCGCGCCCTGAGATACGCGATCGAGCGGAAGCGGGCCGACGAATCCCAGCGGCGCCTGGTCGAGGCGGAGCTGCGCGGCCAGGAGAACGCCCGGCTCCAACGGCACCTGCTCCCCACCCCTCTGCTGGACGGCGCCGGGCTCGCCTTCACTCGCCGCTACCGCCCGGGGCGGCGGCGGGCCCTGCTCGGCGGTGACTTCTACGACGCGGTCCGGACGGACGACGGGGCCGTCCACGTCGTCATCGGGGACGTCTGCGGCCACGGTCCGGACGAGGCCGCACTCGGCGTCGCCCTGCGGATAGCGTGGCGGACTCTGGTCTTCGCCGGGCTCACCGGCGAGGCGCTGCTCACCACGCTGCAACACGTCCTTGAGCACGAGCGGCGGAGCGACGAGATCTTCGCGACCCTCTGCATGCTGGTGCTCTCCCCGGGCGCCGAGGCCGAGACCCGCGAGACCCATGGGACGCCCAGGTCACCCGGTACACCGGCGACGCCCGCCCCAGCGCCCACAACCAAGAGCGCGACGACGGCACGGCGGGGAGCCGCTGCCCGCACCGTCGAGAGCCGACCGGTCGAGCATGCGCAGCTCTACCTCGCCGGACACCCCGCTCCGCTGCTGCTCCGGACGGACGGCAGGCCCGCCCTGCTCCCCTTCGAGCAGGCGGGCCCGGCTCTGGGCCTGCTGCCCTGCGACGACGGGCAGGCGGTCTGGCCGGCGCAGCAGCTGGAGCTCCAGCCGGGTTGGAGCCTGCTGCTCTACACGGACGGTTTGGTCGAGGGCCGGGTCGGGGCCGGGTCGCGCCGCCTCGGACAGGACGGGCTGGTCGAATTGATCGGCGACCACCAGGCCGCCGGGCTGACCAGGGGCAGGCTGGTCGACAGCGCCATCGCCGAGGTGGAGGAGCTGAACGGCGGCGCACTGGCGGACGACGTCGCCGTACTGCTGCTGGAGCGCAATCCCGCTCCGCTCATCATGGGGTGACAGCCTCGGGTGACCACCTCGGGTGACCGAGCAACTGTCACGAGGACGACGACGGCGGCGGGCCCGCCCGGGCCCACCGCCGTCGTACCGTCAACTGCGTGCCGGCTCCGCCGTCACCACGGGCCGTAGGGCCCCATGTTGCGCTTGCCGTCGCCACCGCCACGACCGCCCGTCACCTGCTTGAGCGCGGGCCGGACATCAACCATGTAGACGATCGCGGCCACCAGACCGACCAGCGTCAGCGGTCCGAAGACACTCGCTCCGAAGAGCAGGTCGAGCCCCAGCGCCAGACCCAGGATGATCAGCCAGAACGGCTTCGTCTTCTTGTCCGCCGCCGGGTAAGCGTCCTCGCGGCGCGTGACGGCGTCCCCGAAGGCGAACAGTTTGAATCCGACCATCGCCATCGCCAGCCACCAGAGCGGGCTCAGGACATCGAAGTTCAGGATCTGCGCCACTGCGTTCTCCTTGCTACGGCCTCGTTGCTACGGCCTCGACTGCGCCCTCGGCAACACCGCGGCCATCGTGGCACGGCCGACCGTCACCGACCTGGACAACGCACCGGCCTGCCCGGACGTGCCCGGGGTCACTTCTCCGCAGTCGTCTTCCGCGCCCGCGGGGCTCGCGGGGCCCGCTTCGGCGCCGGGCGCGGGTCGGCCGCCGTCTCCTCGGAGCCGGGCTCCGCCACGACCTCGGCCACTGTCTCGACCTCGACCTCAGCCTCCGGGGTCTCGGCGGGCTCCTCCACCACCTCGACCACCTCGACGACGTCCACCACGTCGACGACCTCGCTCAGCGACCCCTGCACGGGTGCCTGCGGTTCACCGCTCTTCTGCCCCTTGTCCACGACGGCCTTCCCGCGCACGGCCAGCTCGTCGTAGACCTCCATCGCCTTGACCGCGAACTCCGCGGCCCGGCCCACCTGCTGGAGGGCGAAGCCCTGGGCCTTCTCCTGCAGCACCTTGAAGTCGGTCGGCAGCGTGCTGACCGTCTCCGTCACCTTGCTCTGCGCCTCGACCAGCCGGGCCTGCGCCTCCTGCAGTCGCGCGGTGGCCTTCTCCTGGGTCCCCTTGCGGTCGACGGCGAGCGCCTCGACCTTGCCGGGCACCTCGCGCAGCTTCTCGAACGCGAGGTCGCCGGCCCCCGCAAGGGCGTACAGCGGGGTCGGGTCGCTGAGGGTCTTCTTGATCTCGTCGGTGATCGGCATGACCGGTCCTCCCTTTCGCGTCGGCACCCCCCTACAGGGTCTGCCGAAAGTCTCGTCGGCCGCCCGCCCGTTCAGGCGGTGGCCAGGTGTCAGTGGTCGGCGGCAGCGGCAGCGCCGACACCGGCTGCACTGTGCTTCGTCGTGCCCTCGTCCCGCGCGCCGTCGCCGAGGTTCTCCTTGAGGAAAGCGTCGTAGACCGCGAGCAGGGCCTGCTTCTGCTGCTCGTTGATCAACGGATCCGCCAGGATCGAGGCCCGCAGTTCGAGCCCCTCCCCGCGCCGCTCCTCAAGAATCCCGGCCTGGACGTAGAGCGTCTCCGCAGAGATCCGCAGCGCCTTGGCGATCTGCTGCAGGATCTCCGCGCTGGGCTTGCGCAGCCCGCGCTCGATCTGGCTGAGGTACGGGTTGGACACGCCCGCGGCCTCAGCGAGCTGCCGCAGCGTGAACTGCGCGTTCCGCCGCTGCTCCCGGATGTACTCGCCGAGCGAGCCGACGTTCAGTGAGGCCATGCCGACAGTCTGCGGCAGCCTGCTTGCAAATGCAAGCAGGCTGCTAGCACCAGCAAGCCGACCCCGGCGGCCGCAAGGGCACTGCGGCCCCGCGGGCAGACCCCCGCCCGCCGAGGTGCTACAGGCCCTGCGCAAGGCGGCGCGTTACCGTGCGACCATCTGTGGCCACTCGTCGCACGGCGCGTTCACCCCGGCCCCGATCGGCCGCCGGACCGCTGGACCGCCGGGCTGGAGAGCCGCCGGGCGCAGGCGCCACCCGGCGTGTGGCGTGGATCACGGCAACGGCCGGGTTCGGTCGGACAGGTACGGGTGTGGAGAAAGCGATTCGCGCCCGGGTGCGAGCCGGGGATTCGGTGGCGTTCGGGCAGATCTTCGAGGATCACGCCCGTGCGGTGCACCGTTATGCCGTCCGGATGACCGGGGACCAGGCCCTCGCCGAGGACGTGGTCTCACTGACCTTCCTGGAGGCCTGGCGCCTGCGCGCGCGGGTCGACCCCGAGGGGGAGAGCCTGCGGCCCTGGTTGCTGGGCATCGCCACCAACGTCATCCGCAACACCCGCCGGGCCGCGCGCCGGCACCAGCAGGCACTCGCCAAACTGCCTCCGCGCGAGGCCGTGCCCGACTTCGCCGCCGAACTGACCGGCCGTATCGCCGACGCCGAGCAGATCGCCGCCGCGAAGGCCGCGCTGGAGCAGCTGCGCCCGGCCGAACGGGAGGTGTTCGCCCTGTGCGTGTGGGAGGGCCTCGACCACGCGGCCGCCGCCGAGGCGCTCGGCAAACCGGTGGGAACGGTCCGCTCGCGGCTGTCACGCGCCCGCAGCCGCTTGCGGGAACTCACCGCCAAGGAGTTGGTCGCAGCCCGCTCCGCGAAAAGCACGCACCCCCCGGAAAAGACGCAACGCACCGGCATCTGCGGACAGGTAACAGGAGACCGCGCGCTCGCGGTCCGGTCGATCAAGGAGACGAACCGATGAACGCCGCCCCCCGAGGCCGGTCCCAGCAGACCGAGCGGGAGGAGCTGGCCCTGCTGCTGCCGGCCGCGGCCGCACCGGAGCTCTCCCCGCACCGCCACTTCCTGCTGAAGGAGCACCTGATGGACACCGTGACCGAGCACTCCCGGAGCGCCGCCAAGCGTCGGACCCTGGTCCTGCGGGTGGCGCTCCCGATAGGCCTGGCCGCCGCTGTTGCCGGGGTCGCCCTCGCCACCGGGGCCGGCCGCTCCCCCGCACCCGCACCCGCCCCGGTCGTGGCCGGCGGCGGCCCCAGCACCGGGAGCCAGTCGCTGGGAACCGTCACCAACGCCGCGTACACCGTGCAGAGCGGCGGCGACGACCTCGTCAAGCTCACCATCCTGGACGGCTACAAGCCGGTCGACGCGACCCAGCTGCAGCACGACCTGGACCGGGCCGGCGTCCGCAGCCGCGTCTACGCCGGCGAACCCGGCTGCCACGCCCCCGAGCCGACGATGGCCTCCTACCCGCCCGAGATCCTGGCCAAGGCGGACCAGGACCAGGACGGCGGCCGGGGCCGGCTGTCGGCCTTCGGCTGGGACATGGAACAGCAAGCCGGCAAGGAAGGCGGCCGGGAGGTCCTCACCATCCGCCCCGGCGCCATCCCGGCCGACCTGCGACTCTTCATCTACCTGCCGCTGGCCAAGACCGACCCGGCGCACAGCTCCCGCGAACTCCAGGCCGGTCTGATGCAGAGCCCCGCCCCCGACTGCATGCCCGCCAAGACCTACGACAACCCGCTGGCCAGCCTGTACCCGACACCGGCACCGACGCACTGACCTCTGCCGACCCCCCGTCACCGGCCCTACCTCCGCTCGGAGATCCGGTGGCGGGACGCCGGTGGCGGGTACGGCACGAACACCCGAACTGTTCGATCCGCCCGTACTAAGGTGTCGGTCACGGCCACCGATCCGGGAGCAGATGTGTCCACCGTCGTCGCTTCGATGTTCACCTGGCCGCTGGGCGAGGACGCCGCCCTGATCCCGCGTACGGTCGCCGTCGCCGAGTCCTACCAGGCGCTGTTGGAGGCCAACCACGAGCGTCTCGCCCGCTGGTTCCCGGGGTTCGACCGGCCGCCGACACCGGAGGGGACCCGGGCGGACCTGGAGCTGAGAGGCCAGGCGTGGCTCGACGGGTCGCAGTTGCCGCTGGTCGTCGCGGTGCGGGCGGCGGACGGCTGGCAACTGGCCGGCGCAGTCAACCTACTGGTCAACGGCCCCGCACGGTCGGGCGAGGTGGGCTACTGGCTCGACGCGGACTTCGAGGGACGCGGGCTGGTCACCCGGGCCGTCACCGCCGTGCTCGACCACGCCTTCGGCCGGCTCGGCCTGGAGCGGGTCGAGTTGCGGACCATCCCCGCCAACGAACGCAGCCGGAGCGTGGCCCGGCGGTTGGGATTCACGCAGGAGGGCGTCCTTCGTGCGGCGGCGGCCTTCGCCGACGGACGGCGTGACGAGGTGGTCTACGGCCTGCTGGCGGCCGAATGGCACCGCCCGGTGAGCCCGGCCGTAGGTGTGGAGCAGCCGTAGGCGTGGACCAGCCGGCCGACCGGCGGGGCGCGCGTGCAGGCGGCGAAGGTACGCGGGCGGGCGACTACTCTGCTCGCTCATGACCGAATCGACTCACCTGTGCGCCACCCGGACGGCCTACGACACCGTCGCCGTCGACTACGCCCGGCTCCTCAGCGACGCGCTGGAGTCCAGGCCGCTGGACCGGGCGCTGTTCGCCGCGTTCGCGGAGTTCGTGCAGGGCGCCGACGCCGGGCCGGTGGCCGATCTCGGCTGCGGTCCCGGCCATCTGACGGCGCACCTGCACTCGCTCGGGCTGAGCGCCTTCGGTGTCGACCTGTCGCCGGGGATGGTGGCGGTGGCCCGGGAGGCGTACCCGGAGCTGCGGTTCGACGAGGGGTCGATGACCGCGCTGGATCTGGCGGACGGCGCTCTCGGCGGTGTCGTCTCCTGGTACTCGATCGTCCACACGCCGCCGGAGGTGCTCCCGACGGTGTTCGCGGAGTTCCACCGGGTGCTGGCCCCGGGGGGCACGCTGCTGCTCGCCTTCAAGGCGGGCGACCGGCTCCGGCACCTGGAGCACGCGTACGGCCACGACCTGTCGCTCGACGTCTACTGGCAGTCCCCCGACCGCATCGCCGAACTGCTGGGCCTGGCCGGGCTTGCCGTCGACGCCCGGCTGATCCGCGAGCCCGACGAGCGGGAGCGGCCCGCACAGGGCCGGCAGGCGTACTTCCTGGCCCGTAAGCCGACGGCGGTCTAGCGGGCCCCGCCCGGTTCAGGCGATGGACCAGTGGGACCGGTGGAGTCGCCGGTCAGCCTCCGGTAGACGGGCGCGAGCAGGGCGGCGAGGTCGCGCCCGCCGATCCGGATGCCGGAACTGCCGAGATCGTCGATCGCCGAGCAGGAGGTGGGTACGGGGACGGGGGCCGGACCCTGGCCCGCAGGGGTGGGGCCGAGGGTGAAGTCGCCGTCCCAGAAGGCGTCCAGGCGGCCGATCGGCGTGGGCTCGCCGGGGAGCCCGGCTGCCGTGGAGTCGTACGCGGGGCGGTCAGGCATCGTGGTCTCCTCCGGTTCGGCTCCGGCTTCGGCCGCGCCCCCGGCTCCGG
Organism: Kitasatospora kazusensis; assembly: GCF_039529945.1. Classification (NCBI taxonomy): domain Bacteria; kingdom Bacillati; phylum Actinomycetota; class Actinomycetes; order Kitasatosporales; family Streptomycetaceae; genus Kitasatospora; species Kitasatospora kazusensis. The sequence goes on from NZ_BAAANT010000007.1 coordinate 204,288, forward strand.
CCCGCGTCCGGGTCCTGGTCCTGGTCCTGGTCCTCGCCGATCGCGTCGGCGGAGAGTGTCACGAGCTCCCGCAGGCCGTCGACGGAGAGTTCGGTGAACCACTGCTCGCCCTCGCCCACCACAGCCTGCGCGAGGGCCCGCTTGGACTCGATCAGCTCCGCGATCCGCTCCTCGACGGTGCCGACGCAGACCAGCCGCCGCACCTGGACGTCCCGGCGCTGGCCGATCCGGAAGGCGCGGTCGGTGGCCTGGTCCTCGACCGCCGGGTTCCACCAGCGGTCGAGGTGGATGACCTGATTGGCTGCGGTGAGGTTGAGCCCGGTGCCGCCCGCCTTGAGCGAGAGCAGGAAGACCCTTGGGCCGCCGGGCTGTTGGAAGCGGGCCACCAGCTCCTCCCGCCGGCGCCCGGGCACTCCCCCGTGCAGGTGGAGCACCTCCTCCCCGAGCCGTTCGGCCAGGTATGGCTGGAGGAGCTTGCCGAACTCCGCGTACTGGGTGAAGACCAGCGTGCGGTCGCCCTCCGCAAGAGCTTCGGCGAGGAGTTCCTCCAACCGGGCCACCTTGCCCGAGCGATCAGCCATCTTCGAACCGTCGTGCAGCAGTTGGGCCGGATGGTTGCAGGCCTGCTTGAGCTTGCCGATGGCGGCCAGCACCGTCCCCTTGCGTTCGACGCCACGGATCCCCTGGACACGGTGCAGCAGGTCGGCCACCACCGCCTGGTAGAGGCCCGCCTGTTCGGCGGTGAGGTTGCACCAGACGGTGATCTCCTGCTTGGCGGGCAGCTCGGCGGCGATCGCCGGGTCGGTCTTCAGCCTGCGCAGGACGAACGGTCCGGTGAGACGCTGGAGCCGGGCGGCCACGGCCTGGTTCCCGCTCTGCTCGACCGGGATCGCCCAGCGCTCCTTGAACGACTCCGCCGTGCCGAACAGCCCCGGATTGGTGAAGTCCAGGATCGCGTGCAGCTCGGCGAGGCGGTTCTCGACGGGAGTACCGGTGAGGGCGATCCGGTGCGCCGCCGGGAGGGCGCGGATCGCCCTGGACTGCGCGGTGGCGGTGTTCTTGACGAACTGGGCCTCGTCGGCGATCACCCGCCGCCAGGAGATCCGCCGCAGCTCGGCGACGTCCCGCTGGACCAGCCCGTACGTCGTGATCAGCAGGTCCACCCCGCTGTCCGGGACGCCCTGCCGGTCGGCTCCGTGGTGGACGTGCACGCGGAGCATCGGCGCGAACTTCGCCGCCTCCCGCCGCCAGTTGCCGACCAGCGACATCGGGCAGACCAGCAGGGTGGGGCCGGTCTCCCCCGCCGCCTGCTCGGCGGCCAGCAGTGCGAGGGTCTGGACCGTCTTGCCGAGGCCCATGTCGTCGGCCAGCACCGCGCCCAGACCGAGCCGGGTGAGCGCGTGCAACCAGGCCAACCCCCGTTCCTGGTAAGGGCGCAGCGTGCCCCCGAAGTCGGGTGGCAGCTCCGGCGGCGGGGTGCGTTCAGCCGTCCGTCCGGTGAGCAGGTCGCCGAGCGGTCCGGTCGCCCGGACTCCGGTGACGGGCAGTCCGGCGACCTGGGAGTCGGGGGTGAGGGCGAGGCGCAGCACGTCCGCCGTCGGCATCACCCCGGTGCCCTGGCGGCGCAGGAAGGCGAGGGCGGCCGCGATCTGTGCGGTGTCCACCTCGACCCAGCGGCCGCGCAGCCGTACCAGGCCTTGCTGGGCCGCTCCGAGATCGGTCAACTCCTGCCTGGTCAGTGTGAGATCGCCCAGGGCGGCCTGCCAGCGGAAGGCGACGATCGCGTCCCGGTCGACCTGGCTCGACCGTTCGACGGAGCCGGGTGCGGGCGTGCGGGTGGTGCCGAGCAGCAGGCCGAGGCGCGGTCGGCGCTGCCACCAGGCGGGGAGCAGCACGCCGAATCCCGCGTCGGCGAGCACGGGGGCCGCCTGCTGGAGGAAGGCGAACGCCCCGGCGCGGTCCAGGTCCAGCCCGGTGGGGCGGGATCTGCGCAGGGCGGGTGCGAGTTCGGGACGGCGGAGTGCGGCGCGGGCCAGTTCGGCCTGGAAGACCTCGATCGGGTCCTCGGCCAGACGGCTGAGCGCGGCGAGGGCGGGCCCGTCGGCCCACAGGTCCGCGGCGGTGAGCAGCAGGGAGGGCTGGTCGACGGCCTGGAGGAGGAAGTCGAGGCGCCAGGCGTCGTCGGAGGGGCCGCCCTCGGGGTCGTCGTCGGCCGGGCCGAGCGGTTCGGAGAGCCGGAAGCAGAGCCGGAGCGGGGTGTCGGGGTCGGCTGCGCCCGCGTACCAGGCGGCCAGCCGTTCCCGTAGTCCGGCGAGCGCCGGGGCCGGCTGGGGCGGGAGGCGTCCACCGGGAGTGCGCAGCGCGGCGAACCAGGCGGTGGCGGTGTCGGGCGGCGCGGGGGCGGGCGGCGGCGCGGGGGCGGCCGACGGCGCGGCCGTTGCGGGCGGCGGGCCGTCGAGGGCACTGCCGGCTTCGAGAGCGCTGCGGGTTTCGAGAGCGCTGCGGGTTTCCAGGTCGACCAGGACGTCCAGCAGTTCGGCGGTCAGCTCGGCTGCGGGCCGGGCCGCCGCGCCGGGCCGGTGCTCGGCTCGGGCGACGGGCGGGCAGCCGGCCGTCAGTGCGGCGGCCTCGCGGCGGGCGGGCCGGTCCAGGGCGGGCTGCCAACGGGCACACGGCTCGCCGCCCTCCGTCCGCAGCACGGGCAGGACGCGGCCCCGGCCGACCAGCCGCCAGGCGAGGTCGTGGACGGCGGTGAGCCACCGCAGTGAGGCGCCGTACGCGATCTCGGCCGGGCCGCCGGGGAGGCCGACGACTGCGACGGCCCAGTGCGGGTCGAAGAGTTCGCCGAGCAGTTGGGCCGCCTCGGCCGGCTCGAAGAGCAGCACGGGCACCCGCCAAGGGGTCAGCCCGACACCGTGGCCGACGGTGCCGACGGGCAGCTGCGGGGACGGCGTGGGCGCGCCGTCGAGACTGGGGAGGAGCAGGGTGGCCCACCGCTCGGGGGCCTGTTCGGCGAGCCAGCCGAGCCCTGGTCCGATCCCGGCGAGCAGCTGTGCGACGGCACCGGCCGGGCAGGCGTAGGGGTGTGCGGCGGCGGGAAGGCTCCCGTCCCGACCGGTCCGGCGGGCGTACGCCCGGGGCGCACCGAACGCCTGCGCGTCCTCGGCCCACACGGCCAGGCGGCCGTCCGCCCGCCAGAGGGCGTGCAGGGCGTACATAGGAGGCCTCTCGGAACATGGTGCGGACCCGATTCACCCTATCGGTGCGACGGCCGCGCAATGAGGACTGTTCCTGACCTGATTGCCGGATAGCGTCGGTCCTGCCGAAGCGGAAGAGCACAACCCGACGTACGAGGAAAGCGGTGTCCGACATGGCGACCCTGGCACGCCCCGAGACCGACGAGCGCGACTGCCTGCTGACCTTCCTGGAGGGCTATCGAGCCGCCGTCCGGCGTGCGGCCCACGGCCTGACGGAGGAGCAGGCGCGGTCGAAGCCGGCCGCGAGCGCGCTCTCGCTCGGCGGGCTGGTGAAGCACGTGGCGCTCTGCGAGCGCTTCTGGCTCTCCACGATCCTGATGGGCCGCCCGGCGGGCCCGGCGGCGGAGCTCCCCTGGGAGGACCAGCACCGCCTCACCGAGGGCGAGTCACTGGCCGACTGGCTCAAGAAGTACGAGGTGATCGCCGCCGAGACCGCGGAGATCGTCCTCGGCCTGCCCGGTCTGGAGGTGGACGCTCCGCTGCCGGACCAGCCCTGGTTCCCGCCGGACAGCCGCCGCACGGCGCGCTGGATCCTGATGCACCTGACCACGGAGGTGGCCCGGCACGCCGGGCACGCGGACATCATCCGGGAGACCCTCGACGGCCGGACGGCCCTTGAGCTGGTCGCCGCGACCCGGGCCGCCTGAGGGCCGCCCGTGGGCGGGCGTGCGGGTGCTCCCGGAAAATTCACCCCTCCCCATGGTTGAACATTGAACGAGATGGGGTTACGGTTGGAGACATCAAGTTGAAGCCTAAACAAAAGGCTTCCGACCCCAGGAGGAGCCATGGGCATCTTCAACCGCAACACCGCAGCCACCACGACCGTCGCGACCGAGGCCCCCGCAGGCCCCGGCCTGGGGCACCTCACCGGTGACTACGCGATCGACGCCACCCACAGCCGGGTCGGCTTCGCCGTCCGCCACGCGATGGTGACCAACGTCCGCGGCGAGTTCACCGAGTACGAGGGCAAGCTGCACCTGGACGGCGACAACCCCGGCGACTCCTCCGCCGAGCTGGTCATCAAGGTCGGCAGCATCAACACCAACCAGGCCCAGCGCGACGAGCACCTGCGCACCGGCGACTTCTTCGCCGCCGAGACCTACCCGGAGATCACCTTCCGCAGCACCTCCGCGGAGCAGGTCAACGGCGACTCGTACCGGATGGCCGGCGACCTGACCATCAAGGACACCACCCGCCCGGTCGTCCTGGACCTGGAGTTCAGCGGCTCCGCCAAGGACGTGTACGGCAACGAGCGGGTCGGCTTCGAGGGCTCCACAACGGTCGACCGCACCGCCTGGGGCCTGACCTACAACGCCGCGCTGGAGACCGGCGGCGTGCTGATCGGCGAGAAGGTCAAGCTCAGCTTCGACATCTCCGCCGTGAAGGCCTCCTGACCCGAGCCACCCCACCCGCACGATCCGCACCATCCCGAGCACCCGCGCTGCCCCCGCCGATCGAACGACGGCGGGGGCGCACGCGTGTCCACCGCGCCACCGCCACCGCCAGCGGCCCATGCACTGGCCCCCGCGCCCGGGTCAGGCGCCGAGCAGTTCCGCGTCCTCGCGCGGGAGCCAACTCCCCGGCGGACGCCGCAGCCAGCCCTCCCGCGAGCCCAGCTCCACCGCCGCCGAGCGCAGCGCGTCCAGGCCCGGGTTCCGCTCCCGGGGCCGGTGGACCAACCCCACCAGACTGAGCGGCACCGGGTCGACCAGCGGACGGGTCACCGCGCCGGGGATCTCGGGCCCGCCGGTGGTGGTGAGCATCGCCTCGCCGTGCCGGTCGAGGTAGTGCGCCAACTCGTCCGCACCGACCGGCGGACTGTACGGCGCGGCCGCCTCCAGGCCGTGTGCGAGCAGGAGTTGGCGGCCGAGGTCGGTCCACTCGGTGGTCGCCGGGTTGCCCGCGCAGATGTCCACCGGATGGCCCGCCAGCGCCGCGAGCGGCACCTCGGACCGGGTGGCGAGCGGATGGGCGAGCGGCAGCAGGACCGCCATCCGCTCCAGCCTGACCGGCGAGTGCACCAGCCGGGCCCGGATCCCGGCCGGGAGGCCGGCGTACCGGCCGAACGAGACGTCCAGCCGGTGGGCGAGCAACTCCGTTGCCGCAGCGGCGAGTCCGCCGTGGAACCGGGCCAGCAGTTCACCACCCGGCAGCGCCGCACGCGCGGCGGCGAGCAACCGGTCACAGGTCAGGTCGTCGCCGGTGACCGCGCTGTTCAGGTCGACCAGCAGCGGCCCGTGATCACCCCCGGCGAGGATCTCGTCCTGCAGCGCGAGCAGTTGGTGCGCGAGGGGCAGCAACCGCTGCCCGGCCGGGGTGAGTTCGACGCTGCGGGTGGTGCGGTCGAACAGTGCGTGGCCGAGCGTCCGCTCCAGTGCCCGGATGTCGCGGCTCAGCGCCTGCTGCGCCACGTGCAGCAGCCCGGCGGCACGGCCGAAGTGCAGGGTCTCCGCCGTCGCCACGAAACCGCGCAGCAGCCGGGGGTGCAGGTCATGGGGCATCCGGGCAGATTAACGCAGGTCAGGACGGTCAGCCGGGGCGGGCGGCACAAAGCAGGGCAAGGCAAGCAGGGCAAGGCAAGCAGAGCAGGACCGGCCAGGACAGGCGTGGCCGATTGACAACACGAACGCGTCAATCGCCCCGAACAGGTGTTGGACCGGCCCGGGTCGCCGCCGCGAGGCTGGGGCATCCGCCGATCACCCCTCGGGAGCCCCCGTGTTCGCCTCGTACCGCCGTATCTTCGCCGCCCCGGGCACCGTCGCCTTCACCTTGGCGGGGCTGCTCGGCCGGCTCGCCTTCTCGATGGCGGGTGTGAGCATGCTGGTGATGATCGCCACCCGCCGCGAGTCGTACGCCCTGGCGGGGGCGGTCTCGGCGACCGGCGTGGTGGTCACCGCGCTCGGCATGCCGTTGCTGGGGCGGCTGGTGGACCGGCACGGGCAGTCCAGGGTGACCGTGCCGAGCCTGCTGGCGGCGGCCGTTCCGTGCGCGGCGCTCCCGCTCTGCGCCCGCTACGGCGCCCCGGTCTGGACGCTGTTCGTCTGCTGCGCCGCCTCCTCGGTGCTGCCCAACCTGGGCGGGATGGCACGGGCCCGCTGGGCGTACCTGTACCGCGACGACCCGGCCGCCCGACAGCTGGCGAACTCCTTCGAACAGGCCCTGGACGAACTCTGCTTCATGGCCGGGCCGGTACTGGCGATGCTGCTCTGCACCTCGCTCTTCCCGGAGGCCGGGATGCTGGTCTCCGTGGCGCTCTCCGGCGCGGGCGGCCTGGCCTTCGCGGCCCAGCGCCGCACCGAGCCGCCGGTTCAGCCGCCGGTACGGCTGCCGGGCGGCGGGGTGCTGCGGGCGCGCGGGCTCCGGGTCCTGGTGCCGGCGTTCCTGGCCACCGGCGCGGTCTTCGGCTCGATGGAGGTCACCACCGTCGCGTACGCCGATTCGCTCGGCCAACGTCCGCTGGCGGGCGGGGTGTTGGCACTGATGGCGGCCGGCTCCTGCCTGTCGGGGCTGGCCTTCGGGCTGGTGCGCCCCAGCCGCTCCCCCGCCGCCCGCCTGGTGGCCGGGGTGGCCGCGATGGCGGGGCTGCTGCTGCTCCCGCCGGCCGCCGCACTGTCCGGCGCGGGCCTGGGCGTGCTCGCCCCGGCGATCCTGCTCGCCGGGTCGGGCACCGCGCCGACCATGGTGGCCGGTCTGACCCTGGTCCAGGAGATGCTGCCCGCACGACAGTTGAACGAGGGGATGGCGGTCGTGATCGCCGGCCTGATGATCGGGATCTCGGCAGGCTCCGCCCTGGGCGGAGCGGTCGCCCAGCACGCCGCACCCGGCACGGGCTACTGGCTGCCCGCCGGCGCCGCGGCACTGGCCCTGCTGATCACCCTGGCCGGCTTCCGCCACCTGCGCACCCCCGGCGCCCCCGGCACGGCCGGGCCCGGAAACCCCGTCGAGGCCGTCGCTGCCACCCGCTAGCCTGCCGAGTATGGGGGAGACGATCACGTATCTGCGCGGGGACGCCACCGCGCCGCAGGGCAAGGGCGTCAAGGTGATCACGCACCTCTGCAACGATCTCGGCGGCTGGGGCAAGGGCTTCGTGCCGGCACCGTCCCGCCGCCGGCCCGAGCCGGAGGCGGCGTACCGGCAGTGGCACCGCGAGCGGGCCCGGAACGACTTCGGCCTCGGCGCGGTGCAGCTGGTGCCGGTCGGGCCGTACCTGTGGGTGGCCGACCTGGTCGGCCGGCGCGGTATCCGGACCGGCCGGTCCACCGGGGTGCCCGTGCGCTACGAGGCGGTCGACACCGGTCTCGCGACCGTGGCGTAACACGCGCGGCGGCTCGGGGCGTCCGTCCACATGCCGAGGATCGGGTGCGGGCCGGCCGGCGGGACGTGGGAGCGGGTGGAGCCGCTGATCGAGGCCCGCCTGACGGGCCGCGGGGTGCCGGTCACGGTGTACGACCGGTAGCGCCCGGACCGGGACGGCCCAGGGCCCGGCCCGGCGGGCTCCAGGTGTACTCGTACTCGGGGAGGGTGTACCCGTTCGCGAAGACACAGCTGTGCTCGTCCGTGCGCAGTCCGCCCTCGCGCTCGTAGAAGGCGACCGCGCGGGTGTTGGCCGCCAGGACGTCCAGGTGGAGCGGCGAGTGCGGGGCGACGGCGAGGGCCGCCCGGAGCAGGCGGCGGCCGAGGCCGGCACCGGTGTGGCCGGGTCGGACGTGCAGGTTGTCGAGCAGGACCCGGCCGTCCGGCTCGGGGACGACGTAGGCGAAGCCGTACAGCTCGCCGGCCGCCTCCGCGACCAGCAGGACCGGGGTGTCGGCGGGCTCGCCGTAGTCGGCGGTGAGGCGGATCTCCCAGAGTTCGGGCTGCTCCGCCGCCGTGCCGTCGCCCAGCAGCCCGGCCGGGAGGATGCCCGCGTACGCCGAGCGGCGGCTCTGGGTGTACAGGGCGGCGACGGCCTGCGCATCGGCTGCCGTGCCGGTTCGGATGACGATCTGTCGGGCCATGTGACGAGCCTCCCACGCCATCGACTTGAACCCGTTCAGCCCTGAGTCGTAGAGTCGTCCCGCAGGGGGTTTTGAACACGTTCGAAACGTTGCACCGGGTGCGCAGGGGACATCCCGTTCGATGATATCGGCTGGTCAGAGGCCCCTGCGCAGATCTTTACCCGGCCGTTCAGAGCCCCCGGGTAGGCTCGCGGTCGTGGACGACTCAACTGAGCCCGCCGGGGCCTCCGAGCTCCCCGGCGGTCGGGCACTGCCCAAGACCGACAAGAGCGAGCAGACCCGTGCGCTGATCCTTCACACCGCGATGCGGCTGTTCAAGGAACGCGGCTACGACAAGACCACGATGCGCGCGATCGCGGCCGAGGCGGGCGTGTCGGTCGGCAACGCCTACTACTACTTCCAGTCCAAGGAATTCCTGATCCAGGGGTTCTACGACCGGATGACGTACGAGCACGCCGCCGACGCCCGGGCCCGGATGGCCGGGACGAAGGACTTCGCCGAGCGGCTGGAGATCGCCCTCGCCTCCTGGGTGGACTGCGCGGCGGAGTACCACGGGTTCGCGTCGCAGTTCTTCCGGACGGCCGCCGACCCCAACAGCTCGCTCAGCCCGTTCTCCGACGAGTCCCATCCCGCCCGGGCCACCGCCGTCCAGCTGTTCCGCGAGGTGCTGACCGGCTCGGAGATCGCCCCCAAGCTGGACGCCGAACTCGCCGAACTGCTGCCCGACATCCTCTGGCTGTACCTCATGATCGTGGTGCTCTACTGGGTGTTCGACCGCACCCCGGACACCGAGCGGACCCGCGAGTTCGTCCGCCGCTCGACCCCGATGGCCGCCCGCGTGATCAACCTGTCCCGCTACCGGGTCTTCCGGCCGATCGTCCGGGACGCCAAGGGCCTGATCCAGGACTTCATCCTCCCGACCGTGGGCCGGACGGCCGGGAAGCAGTAGCGAGCCGGCGCCGGGTCAGAAGATGTCCGGGTTCCAGGCCTTCAGCGGAGTCCGCAGCAGCAGGTCGGCGGCGGCCGCCGCACCCGGGCGGGCCTCGACGACCAGCCCGGCGGCGGCCAGCCGGGGCGCCGTCTCCGCGCCGAGGTAGAGCGAGCCGAGTGCGCCGACGCCCAGCAGCAGGTCCGGCACGTCGTCCGTGGCGGTGCAGCGTCCGGTGCCGTCGGCGGCCGTCTCCAGCGCCCAGCGGCCCTGTGCGTGGCCCAGCGGGTCGTCGACCTCCAGCACCACCCGCCCGGGCGCGGCGTACGTCCGGGCACCGAAGGCCGCTGGGACGTCCAGGACCCGCAGCCACATGAAGTCGGCGTTCTCCTCGTGCGGCGACGCGGCGCGCGGGTTGTTCAGCAGCAGCGGCAGCGGGTCGTCCGGGCCGATGCTCTCGACCACGACCTTGCGGACCCAGTCCACCGAGAGGACCAGGCGCCACAGCGCGGTGGCGGTGCCCGCGTCCAGCGCGAGGAAGTCCGCCACGGTGAGCACGCAGTTGGGGGCGCCGCCCTCCCAGACGTCCTCCACCCGGTAGGTGACCAGGCCGGTGACGGTGCCCCCGGCGTCGCGGTGCAGAGCGGTGAAGGGCTCCTTCCAGGTGCCGCCGGGCGAGGTCACGCCGCCGGTCCGCAGGTCCCACCAGAGCGGCGGGCGGGCGATCGCGCCCGGCTGGGTGAGCCGCCACCGGTCGTGCAGCTCCGGGCCCAGCTCGCGCACCGACGCCATGTCGGCGAAGTCGGTCCGGCCGCCGGGCGACTCGGGCAGCCCGGCGCGCAGACCGCCGGCCCGGTTCAGGTCGACGGTCCAGCCGTGCTGCCGGGTGGCCGGACCGAATCCGTACCGGCCGTAGATGGTGTACTCGGCGGCGACCAGGATGGCGACGGCGGTACCGCGCTCCCGGGCGGCGTCGAGGTCACGGCCCATCAGGGCGCGGAGCAGGCCCCGCCGCCGGTGGGTGGAGGTGACCGTCACGCTGGTGACCGCGTCCGCCCGGACGGTCGCACCGCCGGGCACGGTCAGCTCGGTGTCGAAACTGCGGAAGGTGGCGACCATCCGGGGCTCGGGGACGCCGTCGAAGGCCGCCAGCAGCCGTCCGGGGAGGAACTGCCGTCGGACCAGCTCACTGGCGTCCGCGATGTGCGGCCGCAGGAAGCCCAGCCTGAGGGCCTTGCACCAGGCCGGGATCTCCTCCTCGGTGATCGGCCGGATCTCGACGTCCCGGCCCTGCCGGTACGCTGCCTCGCTGCCCGTCCCGTCACCGTTGCTCATCCCGCCACGGTACGGCGGGCCGTCGCGGGGCGGCATCCGGTTTTCCACCCCGCACCGCGCCACACCGCACCGGATCGGGTCGGGTCGGGTCGGGTCGTTCGTTCTCCTCGTCGTTCGCTCTCCTCGGCGGGCGCGCGCGGCCGCCGCCATAATGGCGCGGTGACCGAGCCGACGCTTTCCCCGGGCCAGCCGGTGACCGTACTCCGCGACGGCCGGATGCAGGCGGCGGGCGTCCGCCGGGGCGACGTCGTCGCCTACGACTGGGGTTTCGAGCACGGCGGCCGCCGGCACGTCCAGCGCTCCTTCGTCCTGCTCGACCACGGCGTGCAGATCGATCAGCCGGCCGTCTTTCCTGCGGAGCAACAAGGCTGGTGGTACTGCGACCTGGTGACGGTGGTCGATGACGGCCACCTCCTGCGGGTCGACGACATGTGGATCGACGCCATCGTCGGCCCGCCCGACCACCCGTACCGTGTCCTCGATCTCGACGAGTACGCCGCGGCCATGTCCGCGGGCCGGCTGAGCCCGGCCGACGCCGCCGACGGGTTGATCCGCTGGCAGCGCTTCCTCGATCGACGGCTGAACCGCCGACACGACGTCACACGGAGCTGGCCGGACTTCCCGCCGGCGGGAGTCGAGGAGATGCTGACCGTCGAGCTGCCCCGGAAGTGGGCCCTGCTCGAAGACTGACCGGTCCCGCCTGTGCAGGCGCGCCACCGGTGCAGGTCCGGCGGGAAGGCGCGGAGTGCGGCGGGGCCCTACGGGCTGCAGGGTACCGGCTACGGCCGGCCGTAGAAGTCCGGGCGGCCCATGATCCAGAGGCTGGCCTGTTTGATCGCCGTGCCCGGACGGGGGGCCTCGATCATCTGGTCCTCGCCGAGGTAGATGGCGACGTGGTAGATGTCGGCGGCGCGGCCGGTGTGGGACCAGAAGACCAGGTCGCCGGGGCGCAGCGCGCGGTACGAGACCGGGGTGGACTCGGCGTACTGGTCGGCGGCGAAGTGGGTGAGCTGCCGGCCGGCCCGGCGCCAGGCCATCATGGTGAGCCCGGAGCAGTCGTAGCCGGTCGGGCCTTCGCCGCCCCAGATGTAGGGCAGGCCGATCTTCGACCGGGCGAAGTCCAGCGCGGCTCCCACTCCCTGGGCCGACCAGTCGCCGTCGGCCGGTCCGCCGTCGGCCGGTCCGTTGTCGGCGGCTCCGGCCGGGGGCGGCGCGGCGGCCGCGGCCGCCGCGCGGGCCGCCTCCTCGGCCGCCCGGGCGGCGATCGCCTCCAGGGCGTCGCGGCGCTGCCGTTCCAGTTCGACGGTGGTGTTGCGGGCCGTGGCCAGCGCGGCGAGCAGCAGTTCGCGGCGGCGGCCGATGTCCGCGACCTCGGCCTGCTGGCCGGCCAGCCGCGTCTGGGCCCGCTCCTTGGCGGCTCGCACGGCGTCGGCGGCCCGGACGGCCTGCTGTTCGGCGGTCCGGGCGGCGGCCGAGGCGGCGGCGGCCGTCGCCGCGGTGGCGGTGGCCGCGTCGAGGATCTCCTTCGTCCTGGCCCCGGCCGTGCCGACCGCCGCAGCGCGTTCGGTGAGGGACCGGGGGCCGCCAGCGCCGAGCAGTGCGTTGATCGCGGAGAGTTCGGCGCTCGCGCCCTGCCGGTACATCTCGCCGGCGAGTTCGGCCGCCTGCTCGGCCGCCTCGGAGCGCTCGGCCTCGGCGGTCAGCGCCCGTTGGGTGGCCGAGGCCGACTCGGCCCGGGCCCTGGACAGCTGTGCCTGTGCCCCGTTGTAGGCCTCCACCGCCTGCTCGGCGATCCGCCCGGACTCCGCCAGTTCGCTCTGGGCGGCGGAGAGCCGGGCCTCGATGGCGGTGCTGTCGGTGGCCCTGGCGTCGGCCTCCGCCTGGGCGCGGGCGATGTCCTCGGCCGACGGGTACGGGTCGTCGGCGGGCGCGGCGGCCCGGGGCGGCGCCGGGGCGGCGGTGGCGGCGGGGAGCAGTCCGAGCACCCCGGTGAGGGTCAGCAGGAGTGTCGGCAGGAGTCTGCGTGCCACGGTTCTACCCTCTCGCCGACGACGTCTGAGGCTGTCCGAGGATGTCTGACGAACAGTTGAAATATCCCATCAGGTGACAATTCAGTCACTCATCGCAATATTCTCAAACGTGACGCACCCTCAGTGCCATCCCCATACCCCCGGGCGGGTGAGATCTCTCGGACGTGCCGACCCGTCGTCAGGTCGCGGCGGGCCCGGCGTCGTCCGGCGGCCGCGGGCCCGGTGCCGGCCGGCGGCCCTCAGCGCTTGGGCGGCACGTGCGGGTGCGGGATCCGGGGATGGCGGTACGCCGGGCGGGGCAGCGCCTGGGCCACGGCGGGGCCGGCGGGCCGGACGGCGTAGGTACGGTTCCGGCCGGCCCGGACGGAGCGGCGGCGCTGCTGGGCGCGGCCCTGGCGTTCGGGGTCGGGGGAGCTCGGCCCGGCGGCGGGGGCCGAGGCGCGGGCGGCCGCGGCGGCCCGGCGGTCGGTGAGCCGGGCGGAGCGGCGGGCGAGCGCCCTGGCCTCGTGGGCGTCCAGGTGGGCGCTGGCCCGGGCCGCGACCCGCTCGGCGACCCGGTGGGTGGCGGTGTGGTGGGCCGGGACCTTGTCGGGCGCACCGGCGATCAGGTCGAAGAGCCAGGTGCGGGCCCGGTCCGCGCGCCGGTGCAGCAGGCGTTCGCGCCGGAGCGCACGCGCCCGGCGGCGCGGCCTGGTCGCGTACCGCCAGCGCGCCCACGGGCTGCTGGGCCGGGCCAGCCGGACGGCGCCGACCCAGGACAGGCCGGGGATCATGATGCCGAGCAGCCCGGTCCAGACCTTGCCCTTGAACAGCGCGACGATCGAGGCCAGCGCGTTCACCGAGATCACCGCGACCAGCCCCCAGCGGCCCGAGCCCTCCGGCGAGGTCTGCCCGGGCACCACCCCGAGCGGCACGTACCCGGTGAGCAGCAGCGCGGTGAACAGGATGCCGAAGATCACCGCGTCCACCGACTTGCGGCCCTGTTCGCCCCAGTAGACGTCGTCCAGGTGCAGGATCAGCGCGAACTCGTCCAGCACCAGCCCGCAGCCGATCCCGAAGCTGAAGCCGAACCAGTCGATCCAGGGGTGGCCGCCGTTGGTGGCGAAGACCCCGATGCCGCCGGCCAGCAGGAAGCCGAGCCCGAACACCATGTGGTGGATGTGCAGGCCGCCGGGCGTGATGTTGCCCGGCCACCAGCGGACCTTGGCCCGGATCATCCGCACGCTGAACCGGATCAGCAGGAAGGAGAGGATGAACCCGACCAGCAGCAGGAACAGCGGCTGCTTGTGCGCATCGACGATGTGCGTCCGGTAGCCGTCCAGCAGCGTACTGATCATGGTTCGTCGTACCTTCGTTCCCTCGTGCTCCGGGGTCCGGCCCGGGTCCCGCCCGGCTAACGCCGCTCAGAACCCCCGGGTGCGTTTGGCGGCGCGGCGCGGTGCGAGCAGGTACGGGGCCAGGCGCTGGTCGGGGCCCGGGGTGCCGATCCCCGGGGGGCGGATCCCGGTGGTCCGGCCGGGGAGTTTCATGAACAGACGCGCGATCTCGCCTCCGAGGTTCACCCCGACCGCCAGAGCCAGGGCAAGGGCCGCGGCCCGGCCGACCGAGGCGAGGCCGACGTCGGGCTGGTTCTGGGTGAAGGCGAGCATGCCGAGGTAGATCGCCGAGCCCGGCATCAGCGGACCGAGCGCCGCCGTGACGTACGGCAGCGAGGAGGCGGAGCGGTAGCGGGCCATCAGCTGGCCGAAGAGGCCGACCAGCCCGGCCGCGACACCGGTGGCGATGATCGGGGAGTAGTGGGCGTTGCGGGTCAGCACCCCGTAGGTGGCCCAGCCGGCGCAGCTGTTGAGGGTGACGAAGAGCAGGTTGCGGCGGTCGGTCTGCAGCAGCATCGCGAACGCGAGGGTGAGCACCATCGCGGCGGTCAGCCGGATCAGCGGATGGCTGTCCACCCCGGCCAGGCTCGCGCCGGGGTTGAACCTGGCGTGGGTGTTCAACCCGGCGTACAGCACCAGCATCACGCCGATCACGATGCCCGCGACCAGGTAGAGCACCTCCAGCAGCCGGGCGGCGGCGGTGATGTAGAAGCCGGTCAGGCCGTCCTGCACGGCGGCGACCATCGCCCGGCCGGGCAGCAGCGCGAACAGCCCGCCGGTGATGACCACCGAACCGCGCAGTCCGGCGTCGGGGAAGTTCGACAGGATGACGCCCGAGGTGGCGGCCGGCATCGCGGCGATCACGAACTGGTAGAACTCCGGCAGCCCCCGGCGGCCGATCAGCGCGGCCAGCCGGTCGCCGAGGATGGCGGCGACGAAGGCGTTGGCGAAGACCAGCCAGGCCTTGGCGTCGATCTTGCCGCCGACCAGGAAGGAGGCGGCGCCGGCCAGCAGGCCGGTCGCCAGGGCGAGCAGCCAGGTCGGGTACGGGTGCCGGTTGCGGCGGATCCCGGCGAGCCGGCGGTACGCGTCGTTGACCGAGAGCTTCTCGGCGGTGATGTCGGCGACCAGCCGGTAGACGGCGGCCAGCCGGGTGTAGTCGGAGGTCCGGCGGCGCACCACCCGGTCGGCGGTGACGGGCGGGTCGACCAGCGAGGGCTGGTAGGAGATCCCGATCAGGGTGAAGGTCACCTGCGGCTCGCAGTGGTCCAGCCCGTACGCGTGGGCGATGCCGAGCATCGCCGCCTCGACGTCCTCGGCCGCCTCGCCGCTGGCCAGCAGCAGCTCGCCGATCCGGAGCGTCAGGTCGAGGATGCGGGGGACGTTCCCCCGCGCCCCCTCCGGCTTCTGCTCGCGCTGGGTGCGCTCGTACGCGGGGCGCTCGGCCATGGGGGTGCGCAGCAGGGTGCGCATCCGGTCCGGCCAGGGCGCGGCGCCGGGGGCGCCCAGGTTGAGGTCGGGGGCGCCGAGGCCGGTGGGGAGGCTGTAGCCGACGGCGCGCCAGTCCTCGGGGCTGAGGGTGTCCTCGGCGACGCTGACGTAGGGGCGGGCGGCGCGCGGCGCCGGCTCGGGGGCGGGCTCGGCCTCCGCCGGGCGGAGCAGGCCCTCGGTCTCGGCCGGCGGCAGGGCCAGCGGGACGGCGGTGGTCTGCTCGACGGGCGGCGCAGCGGAACCGAGCAGGCCCTCGGTCGGCGGTGCGTCGCGCGGCGCCGTCGGCTTCGGCTGCGGGCGGACCGGCCCGCCGCCCCTGGCCCGCCTCGCGCTGCCGGACTTCTTCGCGCTGCCCGGCCGGCCCCGGCCCCGCTTCGGCACTACCACTCCTCGCCACCCCTGGTGGCTTCCGGCCACCGCTCTGCTCTCCCGCCCCACCTTGCCTGATCGAAAGCTTGAACGCACATGTACGGACCGGACTGCGCAGGTGGGCGGACCTGACTGTTCGGACCAGCGCCCTGTCGCGGCTCACCCGGCAGGCCGTTCTGCGGGGGTCCGCCGGGCCTTCGGCGGCTCCAGCGCGGCCGGAGAGGCAATGAAACAGTAAAGAACTGGCCAAGAAATCATCAGATTGTCGTGGAAATGTGGCCCGCCAGGCCCGGTCAATCGCCGGTTGACAGCAAACCGCTCACCCGGACGGCCGCCCCAGCGGGGGGAAACGCCGCCGTTCGGGGGTATTCCGGCCCTCCGGCGCATCGTCGGGCCGGATATGTCGTTAGGGGGTTATCCCCTTCCTGTGACACCTTCGGGCTAACGCTGCCGTCAGGTATTGAAGTCAACAGGCCGACTGGGGAATGCTTCTCATGCGACGTCAGGCAACGGCGCAGCTCGGGGCGGCCACCCCGTACGCGCCACATTTCGCATCAGCAAGCAGGGAGACCACCGTGTCCCGTATTCGTGCAATCGCCGCCGTCACCGCCCTCGGAGCCTTCCTCCTGGCCGGCGTGGGCACCGCCCAGGCCGACAACGGCGCGGGCGCCGATCACCACTCCGACAGCAGTGTGGTCAGCAACACCGGCTCCGGCAACATCGTCGGCAGCGTGCACGGCAACGTCAACAGCACCCAGCAGACGGCCACCGGCTCCGGGAGCAGCAACCAGAACAACAACACGGGGGTCGTCGGCAACTCCGGCGGCATCGGCGCCGTCCAGGGCAACGGCAACCTCTCGCACCAGATCTACTACCCCTTCGTCCTGTACTAGGCCGCACCGGCCACCAGGGACCGAGTCATCGCAGGGGCGAGCCGCCACGGCCCGCCCCTGCGGGCGTTCCCGGCCGTCCGGCACCCCGAGGACGGCCCGGCCCAGAGCCGTCAGGCGCTCGGTGAGCTCGGGCCCGGGGCCGCCCGGACGGCTCCGCACACCGTCGTTGACCAGGGCGAACATCGCGTGCACCCGGATCCGGGCCTCGGCCTTCCCGTACTCCGGGCGGAGCTGCTGGAGCAGTCCGACCCAGGTCCGCAGGAAGTCCCGGCGGAAGTCGATCGCCGCCTTGCGGTCGGCGTCCGCCAGCCGCTCGGTCTCGCTGAGCATCGCGCCCAGGTAGTGGCCGTTGCGTCCGGCGAAGCCGACGTACGCGCGCAGCCCGGCGGCCAGCGCCTCACCGGGGGCGGTGCAGCCGCCGATCGCACCCTCGACCTCGTGCCAGAGCCGCTCCCGGCTGCGGACCAGCGCGGCGGCGAGCAACTCCGCCTTGGTGCCGAAGTGCTTGTACACACTGGGCCCGGCGATCCCCACGGCGGCGCCGAGCTGATCGGTGCTCACGTTGTCGAAACCGCGTTCGTGGAACAGCCGGACGGCCGCCGTCAGCAACTCCTCGCGGCGCGACTCCGCCGCCCTGGCCGCAGGCCGGTCGGCCGGGCAGGCTTCGGGCGGTCCGGCCGGCGGGCACGCCAGCACGTCGGCGCCGATCCGGGCGAGCAGCCGTTCGAACGGGCGCCGGGGCGGCGCGAAGGTGTGGTACGAGAGGCTGCCGTACGCCGACAGGACCGACCGGCTCAGCAACTCGGCTTCTTCGAGGGAGAGTTCAGGCCTGGCGGTGGTGACCACCCGGGCCATCGAGCGGACCTCGGCGCGCAGTGCTCGGCGCAGCTCGGCCCGCCGCGCGGCGGGCAGCAGGCGTGCGTCGCGCTGCCAGAGCGTGCCGAGGGCGCGATGGTCGACGGCCGCGGCGGCGAGCGCGGCACAGAGCTCGCCCGGGCCGGCGAGGCCGGAGCCGACCGCGGCACGGAGTGCGGCGAGCTCGGAGTCGACGACCTGGTAGAGGAGTTCCGGCTTGCCGCGGAAGTGCCGGTAGAGCGCGGGCGCGGTGATCCCCACCTCGGCCGCGACCTCCGCCATCGAGACCCGGTGGTAGCCGCGCCGGTGGAACAGCTCGCCCGCCGCACCGAGCAGCTGCGCCTTCCGCCCGGGCGGCCGTCGCACCACACGCCGCTCGGTCGACACCGTCCACCCCTGCCGTAGGCCGCCACCAGAATGTCCGGACAGGGTAGCAAGGATTCACTTAGGCCCACCGGCCCGCGGCTGTCGGGGCCGGATCACAGCCGAGACGATCCCGGTCGGGTGCTGGACACTGCAGGCTACCGGCGATTAACTTGTCGGGCGATCAATGGGCACCACGAAGGGAGCGCCGCCGTGCGCCGGACCGTGTTCAACGAGGACCACGAGAGCTTCCGGGAGACCATCCGGGCCTTCATCGCCAAGGAGGTCGTCCCGGTCTACGAGAGCTGGGAGGCCGAGGGCCACCCGCCGCGCGACTTCTACCGCAAGCTCGGCGGGCTCGGCGTCTACGGCATCGAGGTCCCGGAGGAGTACGGCGGCGCGGGCGAGAGCGGCTTCAAGTACCAGGCGGTGATCAGCGAGGAGTGCGCCAGAGCGGGCGTCACCTTCGGCTCCTCCGGTGTGCACACCGGGCTGGTGCTCCCGTACCTGCTGGAGTACGCGACCGAGGAGCAGAAGCGGCGCTGGCTGCCCGGCTTCGTCTCGGGCGACATCATGACGGCGATCGCGATGACCGAGCCCGGCGCCGGGTCCGACCTGGCGGGCATCACCACCACCGCCCGGCTCTCCGAGGACGGCACCCACTACGTCCTGAACGGCGCGAAGACCTTCATCACCGGCGGCGTACTGGCCGACCTGGTACTGGTGGTCTGCCGCACCGCGCCGTACGACCCGGCCGACCGGCGGGCCGGGCTGTCGATCCTCTGCGTGGACACGGCGTCCGAGGGCTACGCCGTGGGCCGCAAACTGCAGAAGATCGGCCTGCGCACCTCCGACACGGCCGAACTCTCCTTCACCGATGTCAAGGTCCCGGTCGCGGACCTGCTCGGCGAGGAGGGCAAGGGGTTCTCGTACCTGACCCACAACCTGGTGCAGGAGCGGCTGGCCATCGCGGTGGGCGCATACGCCTCGGCGGCGGCCGCCGTCGGCTTCGCGCTGCGCTACGTGAAGGAGCGCAAGGTCTTCGGGCAGGCGGTGGCGGAGTTCCAGAACACCAAGTTCACGCTGGCCGACTGCGAAACCCAGGTGGTGGCCCAGCAGTCGATGGTGGACCGGGCCCTGGAGCTGTACCAGGACGGCGAGTTGACGGTGGCTGATGCGGCGGCGCTCAAGCTGTTCTGCACCGAGTCGGCCTCCACCGTGATCGACAAGTGCCTTCAGCTGCACGGCGGTTACGGCTACATCCTGGAGTACCCGATCGCCCGGCTCTACACCGACAACCGGGTCTTCCGGATCTACGGCGGCACCAGCGAGGTGATGCGGTCCATCATCGCCAAGTCGATGGGCCTGTAACGGGGGCCCGGCCCGGCCCGCAGGGGAGCGGGACGGGCCGGGAGACCGGGCTCGGCGGACGTCACCGGCGGCGGAACAGCAGCTCCAGCGCCAGTGCCTTGGCCACGGCCTGGGCCGGGCCGGCCGCCTGGAGCCTGCGGGCGGCGCCGGCCAGCAGGGACTTCACGTCCGGGTGCGGGATGCCCATGGCGGCGGCGGTCTCGGTGGTGCTCCGGCCCCGGGCCGACCACTCCAGGGCCTCGGTCTGCTGCGCCGACAGCAGCGTCCGCCGCCTGGAAGCGAGTGCCAGCGTGAGCAGCGTGGGGTGCCGCATGAAGACCTTCCTCTCCGGTCGGGACCAGGTTCACGGGTTCGCGAACAGCAGCCGCAGGACCAGCGCCTTGGCGACCGCGTGCGTCCGGTTGGACGCCTGGAGCTTGCGTTTGGCGCCCTCCAGGTGGAACTCCACGCCCTTCTCCGAGATGCCGAGCCCGATGGAGATCTCCCGGGTGGTCTTCCCCCGGGCGGTCCACTCCAGGGCCTCGGTCTCCCGGGGCGAGAGCAGCGACCGGCGCCGGGCCGAGGTGGCCAGCGCCACCTCGACCAGCGGCCGCCGCGCCTTCAGGTGCAGGTAGTGCGCCATGAGGTACAGCAGATAACTGTTGCTGTGCATCAGGCTGGCCCGGTGCTCGTCGGGCACCAGGTTCAGCGCCGCCACCTCGCCCTGCGCGTGGATCGGTATCGTCATGCCCTGCCCGAGCCCGGCGGCCTGCGCCTCCTTGAGGAACTGCCGTTGGCGCTGGCCCAGCCCCGGGGACAGGCTCAGCCGCGACCAGCTGAACGGGACGGGGTTGACCAGGCACTCGGCGAGCACCGGGTCGTTCTCCGCGTACCCCTCCACGGCGTACCGGTGCTGCCAGGCCTCCGGGAAGGTGGTGATGCCCGGAGTGCGCGGCCTGGCCAGGGTCATGACAGGGCAACGGACGATCTGGTACGAGAAGTACCGGACGCCGACCTTCTCGGCCGCGAGTGCGAACAGCTCCTGGATGGCGCCGATCTGGGCCGTCCAGTCCTGGTCGTCGTGGAAGTCCAGGGTCGGCCGGCAGACCGCCAGGGACTCCCGGATGTCCAGCACCGGTTCCTCGTTGGTCATCGGGGACGGCTCGACGGAGATGATGGCCGTCATCTGCTGACGCCTCTGCGGCCACCCGGGCACACGGCCCGGACCGCCCGGGCCGTCATCGGCTCACCGCTTCGGCCGGGGCCGGGGTGGCGGCGGCCTGACTCACGGCCGGCTTCGCCGCGGGACCGCTGAGCGAGGCCTGCCGACGGCGCAGGTACATGTTGTTCAGCACCAGGGCGACGGCACTGATCAGGGCGCCGACGATCTGCATGACGCCCGGCTTGTGGCCCCCGATGGCCGTGATGCTGAAGGCCGTGATCGGGACGACGTCCATGAAGAGCACGCCGTTCAGCGGGCCGATCGCCTTGTTGCCGAGGTTCCAGAACAGGACACCGCAGAAGCCGGCCGCCAGGCCCATGTAGGCCAGGTGCGGGATGACGGTGACGACGGCGTCCCCGGTCGGCATCGCGATGAGGCCGGTGCCCAGCAGGATCGCGGTGATGGCGTAGGCGCTGGTCAGGCCCAGCCCGGTGGTGACGGTCGTGTACTTCACCGGCGACCAGTGCGGGAAGAACGACCCGCCCATGGTGTAGATCACCCAGCAGAGCGCGCCGAGGACGATCAGGCCGTCGGCCCCGTACTGCTGGGGACGCTGGATCAGGATGCCCACGTGGCCGTTGGTGATCACGAACAGCACGCCGACCAGCGACATCGCGATGAAGACCAGCGCACCCTTGGGCGGAGCCACCTTGCGGACCACCCAGTTCGCCAGGAAACCCAGCAGCGGCTGGAGGACCATCATGATCGAGGCGATCAGCGCGCCGTCCTTGCCGACCAGCTTCTGGCCCAGGAAGACCAGGAACTGGAAGCCCGCGAACCCGGACGTGCCCAGGAACCAGGCCAGCCAGACCCGTTCGCCCTTCAGGCGCAGGCTGGACCGGCCCTCCAGCGCGAGCAGCAGCGGCAGGAAGCAGAGCCCTGCGATGGTGTACCGGATGCAGGTGAAGGTGAACGGGTCGATGTGCTTGAGCGCCCCTGTCATGACGGGGAACATGCCGCCCCAGGACGCTGCCGCGATGACGCACAGGAGCACGCCGCGGGAGTACTTCGAGGTCATCTGAACTCTCCAGGAGACAGTGGCGAGGCCACTGGACGAGTGGGTTGGTATGCGCTCCGACGGCGCGAGACGTCACCCCCGAGCGCAATTCCACGCTAGGGGCCGCCCGTCGGAGCGGACCGTGCGAACGCGCACGAGCTGTAGAAGATTCACGCGCAGTGCCCGGCCCCGCACGACGAGCACCGCCCGGAGAGCGAACTCTCCGGGCGGTGCGGGGCCTTGCTCCGTCTGCCGTCTGCCGTCTGCCGCCTTCCGCCGCCGCCTTCCGCCGCGCGGAACGGAAGGGTCCCGGTCAGCCGACCGGCGCGGGTACCTCCGCCCGCAGCGCGGCCACCGCGTCGACCAGCCGGGGGACGGCCTCCCGCCAGTCGGCGACCAGGCCGACGTCGGCGTTCTCGAAGACCGGCGCGGCCGGATCGCTGTTGACGGCCAGGATGATGTCCGCGCCCCGGGCGCCGGCCAGGTGGTTGAACCGGCCGCTGGTCCCGATGGCGACGAACAGCCTCGGCGCCACACTCCGTCCGGTGATGCCGATCTGACGGGCCCTCGGCTGCCACCCCCGGTCCGTCACCTTCCGGGTGGCGGCCAGTTCGGCACCCAGCAGGTCGATCAGCGGACGCAGCAGCGGATAGTCCTCGGGGGCCACGCCCGCGCCCACCGCGACCACGACCGACGCGCCGGCCAGCGCGTCGACGTCGTCGTCCCGGGTGCGCCCGGCGATCTCGACCCGGCCGCGCGGACTCACCCGGAGCTCGGGGACCGACTCCGCCACGGCCTCCCCGAGCGGCGCCGTCCGCAGCACCCCGCTGCGGACCGTCGCCAGCTGGACGGCCGAGCGGAACCGGACGGCGGCGACCAGGGCCCCGCTGAAGGCGGGCTTCCAGCACACCAGCCCGTGCTCGTCGGCGTCGAGTTCGATGGCGTCCCCGGCCAGCCCGGCGCCCAGGCGGGCCGCGGCCCGGGCGGTGACTTCTCTGCCCCACATGGTGGAGGGGGAGAGCACCGCCCAAGGTGCCTGCTCCAGGCACCAGGAGGTCAGCGCGGTGGCGACGTCCTCCTCCGCCTCGGCGCCGACGATCGGGACCACCACGTCGGCGCCCCAGGCGCCCGCCTCGGCGGTGTCCAGCGGTTCGGTGCTGAGGACGAACACCCGGCCGCGCCCGCCGGCCAGCCGGGCGGCCTCGCCCAGCAGGTCGCGGGTGGCGGCGGGCCGTCCGGGTTCGGCCAGTACCGCGACCGGGCCGCTCGGGGAGGGCCCGCCACCGGCGGCCCGCCGCCCCTCGCCGGGCCCGGCGGCGGCCGGCGTGAAGGCGTCGTGACCGGCCAGCCGGGCCACCGCCTGCCGGACGCCGTCCTCGTCCCCGTCGTAGCGCAGGCCCCAGCGGTCGGCCTCGACCAGCCGGACCTCACCCACGGTGGTGGGGCTGGCCTGCTCGCCCCAGGGCCCGGGGCCCAGGTCGGCGGCGGTGAGCCGGCTGATCCGGTCCGCCGCGACGGCCGCCCGGCCCTCCGGCCCGACCTTCGCCGGGTCCGTCAGCCGCTCCGCGCAGGTGAGCACGGCCGGCAGCGCCACCCGGGCCTCCAGGCGGCCGTCGTCGTGCTCGCAGCCGACCCGGACGGCGTCCGCCTCGAAGCTCAGCTCACGTACGCCGCCGACCATCGGCCAGTCCAGCAGTTCGGCGAGCTGGGCCGGCATCTGCGCGGTGTCCGCGTCGACCGAGTTCCGTCCGCACAGCACCAGGTCGAACGGGCCCAGCCGGTCCAGCGCCGCGGCCAGCGCCCGCGCGGTGGCGAGCGTGTCACTGCCGGCGAAGGCCGGGTCGGTGATCAGGACGCCGCGGTCGGCGCCCCAGGCCACCGCCTCGCGCAGGCAGTCCTCGGCCGTCGGGGGGCCCAGCGTGATGACGGTGCAGCTCCCGCCGGAGGCCTGCGCGGCGGCCACCCCGGCGGACACCGCGCGGCGGCAGTACGGGTTCATCTCGTGCCCGGCACCGTCCCGCAGGAGGCGGTTGTCGGGCCCCAGCCGGAGTTCGTCCGGGCGGGGCACCTGTTTGACGAGCACGGCGACCGACAGCGGTCGGGTGGGTGTCGCAGACACGGTACGGCCTCGCATCCTCTTGAGGGGCGTCACAGGGTCGGGCGGGCGTGAGCGGGAGCGGACGAGCGTGAAAGGGCGGGCGTGAACGAGCGCGCAGGCCGGGCCGGCCGGGTCCGCAGGGCGGGCCCGGCC